>JAFGPH010000510.1 GCA_016926135.1 Deltaproteobacteria bacterium | reverse complement strand
GAGGCGGTGTGCCCCAAGGAGATCTCCATCAGCCACATCGCCCGCTTCAACCGCGAGTTCCTGAAGGCGAGCTTTGGATCGTCGGAAGAATAGTTGAGAGTTGTGAGTTGTCAGTTGTGAGTCGGCTGCAATGTAAAGTTGTCTAAAGTCGAGAAAGGGAGTTCAATCATGAGAAGGAAAGTGACCGTTGTGGGAGCCGGAAACGTGGGCGCCACCGCCGCGATGCGGGTGGCAGAGAAGGAACTGGCCGATGTGGTCCTGGTGGATGTGCTGGACGGGGTCCCGGCCGGAAAGGCCCTGGACCTGATGGAGGCGGCCCCCGTGGAAAAACACGACTCGAAGATCCTGGGCTACACCAAGGATTATTCGGCGGCCGGGGATTCGGACATCGTCATCATCACCGCCGGAATCCCCCGAAAACCCGGCATGAGCCGGGACGACCTCCTGTCCACCAATATGAAGATCATGCAGACCGTGGTGAAGGATGTGGCTTCGGTGGCCCCGAAGGCCGTCCTCATCATCGTGAGCAACCCCCTGGATGCCATGTGCCACGTGGCCCGCGATGCCAGCGGTTTTCCCAAGCAGCGGGTGATGGGCATGGCCGGGGTCCTGGACTCAGCCCGGTACCGGGCCTTCCTGGCCATGGAGCTGAACGTCTCCGTGGAAAACATCCATGCCTTCGTGCTGGGTGGGCACGGTGACACCATGGTCCCCATCTCCAGATATTCCACCGTGGCCGGCATCCCGGTTACGGAACTGCTTCCCCCCGACCGTATCAAGGCCCTCGAGGACCGGACCCGCTCCGGGGGGGCGGAAATCGTGAACCTGCTGAAAACCGGCAGCGCCTACTACGCGCCGGCCTCCGCGGCCGTGGAGATGGCGGAGGCCATCCTGAAGGACAAGAAAAAGATCCTTCCCTGTGCAGCCCTGCTGGAGGGGGAATACGGAATTCGAGACCTCTTCATCGGCGTTCCCGTAAAACTCGGGGCCGGGGGAATCGAGCAGGTGATCGAAATCCAACTGAACGACGAGGAGAAAAAGGCCCTGCATCAGTCTGCAGCTGCAGTGCGCGGCCTCGTAGAGGACATGAAACGACTGAGTGCGTAAAAAACAAGAATCCGGAATCCAGAAGTCAGGAGTCAGAAGAACCAAGACGCCGAGAGACTTCTTCTGAATTCTGACTACTGACTACTGATTTCTTCCCTATCAAAAGGAGTTCCCCATGAGTCGAAAAATGAAAACCATCGAAGGAAATGAAGCCGCGGCGTATGTTGCTTATGCCCTCAGCGAGGTGGCGGCCATTTACCCCATCACCCCCTCCAGCTCCATGGGCGAGTACGCCGACGAGTGGGCGGCCCACGGACGGAAGAACATCTTCGGCCAGGTGGTGAAGGTGGTCGAAATGCAGTCCGAGGCGGGCGCGGCCGGCGCCGTGCATGGGGCGCTGGCCGCCGGAGCGCTGTCCACCACCTTCACGGCGTCCCAGGGGCTCCTTCTCATGATCCCCAACATGTACAAAATCGCGGGCGAGATCATGCCGACCGTCTTTCACGTCTCGGCCCGGGCGCTGGCCACACACGCCCTGTCCATCTTTGGGGATCACTCCGATGTGAATGCGGTCCGGGAGACGGGCTTCTCCCTTCTCGCCTCGGCCTCGGTCCAGGAGGTCATGGATCTTGCCCTGGTGGCGCATCTCGCGAGCCTGAGGGCGAGCCTGCCCTTCGTTCACTTCTTCGACGGGTTCCGCACCTCCATGGAGATCCAGAAGATCGAGATGATCGAATACGAGGAGATGGCCAAACTGGTGGACTACGAGGCCATCGAGGACTTCCGCAGCCGCTGCATGAACCCCGAGTATCCCCAGCTAAGGGGCACTTCCCAGAACCCGGACATCTTCTTTCAGAGCAGGGAGGCGGCCAACCCCTTCTTTGCCGCGGTCCCCGCCATCGTCCAGGAAGAGATGGAAAAGGTAAGCGACCTGGTGGGGCGGAAGTACCGTCTCTTCGACTACGTGGGAGACCCGGAAGCGGACCGTGTGGTCATTTCGATGGCCTCCAGCTGCGATGTCGTCGAGGAGTGCGTGAACTACCTCACGGGTCTGGGAGAGCGCGTGGGTCTGATCAAAGTGCGGCTCTATCACCCCTTCTCCAGGGAACACTTCCTGCGAATCCTTCCCTCCTCCGCGCGCAGGGTGGCGGTGCTGGATCGGACCAAATCGCCGGGCGCCATCGGAGAGCCCCTGTACCGCGATGTGTGCACGGCCCTCCACGACGTTCCGGACCGGCCCCGGATCGCGGGAGGACGATACGGTCTGGGCAGCAAGGAATTCACGCCCGTCATGGCCAAGGCGGTCTTCGACAACCTGCGCGCCTCGGTGCCCAAAAACCACTTCACCGTGGGCATCACGGACGACGTGACCCACACCTCTCTGGAGCTGGGAGAGGACATCGACCCGACGCCCAAGGGCACCGTGCGGTGCAAATTCTGGGGTCTCGGGGCGGACGGCACCGTGGGGGCGAACAAGAACGCCATCAAGATCATCGGCGAGAGCACCGACATGCATGCCCAGGCCTACTTCGCCTACGATGCAAAGAAGTCGGGCGGCATCACCGTGTCGCACCTCCGCTTCTCGCCGCATCGCATTCAGTCCCCCTATCTCCTCACCCATTCGGACTTCATCGCCTGCCACAACCCCGCTTTCGTGACCCAGTACGACATTCTGGAGGGGATCCGGCAGGGCGGCAACTTCCTGCTCAACTCGCCCTGGTCGGCCGAAGACATGGAAAAGGAACTGCCGGATCGCATGAAACGGACCATCGCTCAAAAGAAGCTCGGGTTCTACACCATCGACGCGGTGAAGATCGCCTCGAAACTGGGTTTGGG
>JAFGPH010000081.1 GCA_016926135.1 Deltaproteobacteria bacterium | reverse complement strand
GGCATGCTCATGGCCGCCCATTCGATCCTGAGTCTTCCCTTTTCCGCCAGGCTGATGTCCCTGATGTCGTAATCCATTGTCGCTCCTTCCGTCAGGCTGCTGAAAGATGTCTTTCGGCAGCCTGCAAACAGATACCTCCTGGTTCCATTTTCAGTTTCTTCCCTGAACCCTGAACCTTGAACCCTGAACCTTTATTTCACCGCCCTCTTGAGATCTTCCACCATATCCGTCCTCTCCCAGGTCAACTCCGGGAGTTCCCGGCCGAAATGGCCGTAGTTGGTGGTTTTCCTGAAAATGGGTCTCAGCAGGTCCAGCTTCTCGATGATGGCCGCGGGCCGGAGGTCGAAGGTCTTCTTGACGATCTCCGTGAGCTCGACGCTCGGGACGACCCCTGTGCCCCAGGCCCCCACCATGACGGAGACGGGCTGGGCCCGGCCGATCGTATAGGCCACCTGGATCTCGCACCTCTCGGCCAGCCCGGCAGCCACGATGTTCTTGACGATGTAACGGCACATGTACGAAGAACTCCGGTCCACCTTGCTCGGGTCCTTTCCCGAAAAGGCGCCCCCTCCGTGGTACCCGAACCCCCCGTAGGTATCCATGATGATCTTCCTGCCGGTCAACCCGCAGTCGCCCAGAGGTCCTCCGACCACGAACCTGCCCGTCGTGTTGATATAGAACTGGGTGTCCTTGTCCAGCATGGAAGAGGGGATCGCCTTCTTGATCACCTCCTCGATAATGGCCTGGCACAGGGTCTCGTAATCCACTTCCGGATTGTGCTGCGCCGCAATGACGACGGTGTGAACCCTGACAGGCTTGTTCTCCACGTATTCCACCGTGACCTGGCTCTTCCCGTCCGGCCTCAGCCAGGGCAGGATGCCCGACTTGCGGGCATGGGCCAGCCTCTGGGTCAGGGCATGGGCCAGGTAGATCGGCATGGGCATGAAGACGTCCGTGTCCCTGCAGGCATAGCCGAACATGAGGCCCTGATCCCCGGCCCCCTGTTCCTTGAAGAGGCCCTTTCCGTTCACGCCCTGGGCGATATCCGGGGACTGCTTGTCGATGGAGGAAACCACGGCACAGGTCTCCCAGTCGAAACCCATGGAGGAATTCTTGTAACCGATATCCCTGATGGTCTCACGGACCACCTCTGGCAGGTCCACGTAGGCCGAGGTCGTGATCTCGCCTGCAATGACCGCCATCCCTGTGGTGACCAGGGTCTCACAGGCCACGCGGGCGTGATGGTCCTGTTCCAGGATCCTGTCCAGGACATGGTCGGATATTTGATCGGCTACCTTGTCCGGATGGCCTTCGGTAACCGATTCTGAAGTAAATAGGAAATTGGCTGGTCTCATGGGATACTCCTTTCTGCTTCTCTCCTTTTCAGGGGATTCATGATCCCCCGGCTCTTTTGCCCAGAAGGCAATTGTCGATCAGTCTGGTCCTGCCCACCCTGACGGCAAGGGCAAGCAGTGTTTCATCTCCGAGAACATCCACGTCTTCCAGGGTGACGGGATGACACAGCGCAACGTAGTCTATCTTGGTGTGTGGCTGGTTCAGGATCAGTCTTTCCGCGGCCGCCTTGATCCCGCCCGCGTCCCTCACCCCCCGCTCAAACATCCTGGAGGCGAGATCCATGGATTTCTTGAGAGAGAGCGCGGACTTTCTCTCTTCCGCACTCAGATAGCTGTTGCGGGAACTCATGGCAAGGCCGTCGGGCTCCCTGTACGTGGGCACACCGACGATCTGAATGTCCAGGTTGAGGTCCTTGACCATTTTGGCAATGACGGTGAGCTGCTGGTAGTCCTTTTGCCCGAAGACGGCGATATGGGGTTTGGTGATGTTGAACAGCTTGGCCACCACCGTGGTAACCCCCTCGAAGTGAGACGGTCTCGATAGCCCGCACAGGCGCTTCGTCAGTTTCGCCACAGCCACCGTGGTCTCGGAACCCTCCGGATACATCTCCTCCGCCAACGGGGTAAAGGCCACATCGACCCCCACCTCCCGGGCCTTGGCGAGATCCCCTTCCATGTCCCGGGGATAGGCATCGAAATCCTCGCCCGGGCCGAACTGGGCGGGATTCACAAAGATGCTGATGAGGACCACGTCAGCATGCTTTCCTGCCACCCTCATCAGCTCCAGATGCCCTTCGTGAAAGAAGCCCATGGTGGGCACAAAACCCAGCGTCTTCCCCGAGAGCCTGAGTTCTTCGCTCCTACGCTGCATCTCCTCCGCGCTCTCAATGACCTGCATCGCCTCATCCCTTCTTGGAGCCCATGGGGATATAATACTGCACCCCCGACTTCATGGACCCGATTCTCTCCACCAGATCCTCAAAGTCCTCCGGCACATGAACGAAGTCAATCTCAGAGGCGTTCACGACCAGAAGGGGGCACTCCGTGTAATGAAAGAAAAACTCGTTGAAGGCCTCGTTGACGCTCTCCAGGTACCTGTAACCGATATTCTTCTCGTACTTCTTGTTCCTCCTCTTGATCCTGTGCATGAGGACCTCCGTCCTGGCCTGGAGGAAGATGACAAGGTCCGGAGGCGTCACCCTTTTCTTCAGGATCTGATACAATTGCTCGTAGAGCCACAACTCGCTCTCCTCCAGGTTGACCCTGGCGAAAATCTGATCCTTGTCAAAGAGGAAATCCGAAATCGTGGTCCTCTGAAAGAGCCCCATCTGGCCCATTTCAAGGGCAAGATGGTAACGCCTCAGCAGGAAGAACATCTGGGTCTGAAAACCGTGCTTCCTGGGGCTCTGGTAGAACTTCGTCAAAAAGGGGTTTTCCTCCACATCCTCCAGGAGGGTCTGGGCGCCCATCCGCTCCGCCAGCATCCGGGCCAGACTCGTTTTTCCCACCCCCAGGGGACCTTCAATGACAATGTAGTGGTGCATTGGGCCTAACCCCGACGCTCACCATAGTGAACGTCAATCCCCCCTCGCCCCCCTTTGCCAAAGGGGGGTTGGGGGGATTTCTCCCGGACGAAGCTCAAATCGATAGTACTAGGTTCAAATGCCACAAAAACAAAGATATTTAACATCGGAGATCTCATTTGTCAAGAAAGGGATAGCCGGGAACTCAGACAGAGGAAGTCGTCAATGCCGAGGGTTTCGGCCCGTTGCCGCGGATCGATACGGCACTCATCGAAGACCTTGAGCAGGGTCTCGGTGGACAAGGCCTGCAGACTCCCCCTGAGTGAGTTGAGGAGTGTCTTCCGCCGGTGGGAGAAGGCCCCGCGCACCACCCTCTTCAGCGTCTCTTCGTCCTTCGCCCTTCTCGGATGGGGTCTGTCAAAATCCAGGGCCACCACCATGGACTTCACCTTCGGGACGGGGTAGAAGGCCTCCGGGGAGACCTCCAGCAAAGGGGTGAGGGAGGCATGGTACTGCACCATAACGGTGAGGCCGCCATAGTCCTTGTTGCCTGGAGAGGCGGTCAGCCTTCTGGCGACCTCCAACTGGAACATGAGGACCGCCCTGAAGACCCTGCCGCGGTTGTCGATAAGTTTTTCCAGAAAGGGGCTGGAGATGTT
This sequence comes from Deltaproteobacteria bacterium, assembly GCA_016926135.1. The sequence goes on along the minus strand of JAFGPH010000081.1, from coordinate 7,500 downwards.
GTAGGGGAGATTGCCGATCACGCAGAGTTTTTCTCCACAAGGGACGGGCAATTCTTCGAAATCCGTTTTGAGGATGTCCTGGTTGTAAAGGGTCACGTTGTGAATGCCCTTCCGAAGGAGTTCACGGCCGAGTCTCTCCGTGAGGCCGGAGTCCTTCTCCACGGCATAGATGTGTCCTACCGACCGCGCCAGGGGAATTGTGAGGGCCCCCAGCCCCGCCCCCACTTCCAGGATGTGGGAGGTCGCGCTGAAACCGACCCTGGATATGATTTCATGGATGACCCCCTCCGTCCTGAGGAAATGCTGGCCGAGCCTCTTCTTGGGCCTCCAGGGACCCCTTCTGTTCAGGCCCCTCGCTGCTGCCAACGCCGGACTCCTTTTTTTTCCCGCCACCTCTCCAGGGCCTGGAAGACCTTCAGAAAAACGAAGTAGGAAGGTATGCCGAACAGGAGCCCCAGAATCAGCCCGCCCACGAGAAAGGCTGCAACCATGGAACTCCCTGCGCCCACGATTTTCTGGATGATAATCATGGCATCCTCGCCCTGCCTGACGGAGGCCATGATGGACGCAAAGATCTCATTGCTCCGCTGCAGCTTGAGGACCCAGGCCCCTATCTTGTAGCTGTAGGAGTAAAGGAAATACCAGTTGGCAGGGTTGCTGATCCACGTCCCCAGGGCCGCAGCAATCTTGCTTCCCCTGAAGATCAGGGCCAGGGCCACGGCCAGGGCGATCTGAAAGGGCATGATCGGCATGGCGCCCGTAAAAATACCGAAGGCCATGCCCAGGGCGAGTTCGTGGGGCCCGCCCCTGAGGCGAATGAACCGCAGGTAGAGGTACCTCATCGTCCTGCGGAGACCGGACCCCCCCCTATTTCCGGATCGATTCCCCTTGTGCGGGGAAGGCCCCGGCTTAACGGACGGTGGAGTTGGGGGGTTGTCTTGTTCAGCAGGCATCATCATCGAGAGCATCCAGTTCCTCAACCGGATACCGTGATCTCACATCCACGGACAAAGGCGACTCCCTGCCATGGATGATCCGGTGATACCCGGCCAGGGCAATCATGGCGCCGTTGTCCGTACAGTAGGCCGGCCGTGGATAGTAGACCTTCAGACCTTTGGCCGCGGACCTCTCCACCATCGCCTCCCGAAGGGCGCCGTTACACGCTACTCCTCCGGCGATGACAACTGAGCCCGTCCCGACCCTTTCCGCCGCATCCATCGTCTTCTGGACAAGGACGTCCACCACGGCCTCCTGGAAGCACGCGGCAATGTCCGCCGTGACGACCCCCGTGGCTTCCTCCCGGTTTTCCCGCCACCGCTTCACGTAAAGGGCCACCGCCGTCTTGAGACCGCTGAAACTGAAATCCAGGGAGCCTCGTGAGAGGTAGGCCTTGGGAAAGGGCACCTTCATCCTGTCTCCGGACCGGGAAACCTTCTCGATGGCCGCACCGCCGGGATACCCCAGACCCAGAATCTTTGCCACCTTGTCAAAGGCCTCGCCCGCCGCATCATCCAGGGTCTGTCCCATGAGGGTATACTCACCCCATCCCCGCACGTGGTACAGGGACGTATGGCCTCCGGAGACGGTCAGCGCCACAAAGGGAAACCCCGGATGGGTCTCTTCCAGAAAAATGGAGAGGATGTGTCCCTCCAAATGATTGATCCCCGCAAGGGGGATTCCCCGGACATAGGCCAAGGCCTTGGCGTAGTTCAAGCCCACCAGGAGAGACCCGATCAACCCCGGGCCGATGGTCACCGCAATTCCCTGAACATCCTTCAGTTCCAAACACGCAACCGAAAGGGCCTCCCTCACGACCGGCACAACACCCCGGATGTGCTCCCTGGAGGCCAGTTCAGGGACCACCCCTCCATAGGGATGATGGAGCGCAATCTGGGAGTGGACGATACTGGAGAGAACCCTCTGCCCTCCGGCGACCACGGCGGCAGAGGTGTCGTCGCAGGAGGTATCTATCCCCAGGACGATCATCGGGAACCGCAGCTCACGGTGCGCGGAAAAGGGGGCGGGAAGCGGTGAGCCGGGTGGAAAAAGGGTGTGCGGGCCGGAAATGCGGGTCCCATAGATCTTATCCCTTGCTTATGAATTTCTTTTTGAACTTCTGCCACTTGCCCTCCTCCAGCACTTCCAGGAGGATCACGGAAATGTTGTCGCCTCCTCCGCCTCGATTGGCCTCGTCAATGAGGACGTCCACCTTGCGTTCATTGGATATGGAAAAATCATCCAGGATGGTCTTGATGGACTGCTCGGAAACATAGTTCGTGAGCCCGTCGGAGCACATCATGATCAGATCGCCGGCCTCAGGACGAATGGGATTGATGTAGACCTCCACCCTCTCATTGAGCCCCAGGACTCTTGTGAGGACGTTCTTGAGGACGGGGTTGGTAGAGCCAAAGGAGTCGTTCATTCCGAGCCCCATGCTTCTCCTCTCCGCCTCCATCGAATGCTCTTCGGAGATCTGGATCAGTCGGCCCTGATCGAAGAGGTAGACAGGACTGTCCCCCACATTGGCCAGCCAGAGGCAGTCCTCCTCTTCCAGGAGCACGGAGACCGTCGATCCCATACGGTGATACTCGGGTTTCTTCTGGGCCTCATGGATGATGAGGTTGGTCAGGGCGATGGAATTGATGAGATGCTTTCCCGCGTCCGAGACATCCTTGTTGACGGGATGGAGGAAGGAAGGAGGCTTGCCGCCCCTCATCTTGCGCCAGTAGTCGGCCATGGTTTCAACAACCATACGGCTCGCCACTTCGCCGGCCTTATGCCCCCCCATGCCGTCGGCGACGATGTAAACGCCCAGTTCCTGCGCGATGAGGTAGCTATCCTCATTGAGCTTTCGTTTGAGTCCGATATCCGACTTTCCCGTGACTTTGACTTTCATGGTCCCCTGCGCCCAAAACCTCAGTTCTGGTCGCCTAAGCATATGCCGTCATAAACGTCAACGTATCTTACTCACCACCCGCTTCCATCCTCCGTAGCAGTGCTACTGCGGAGGGTGGACTGCGGAGGACGGGTCGCTGGAGGCAGTAGAGTACGCAGAGCGCTCCCTTTTACCCTCACGTCACCCAGATGATGAAAAGGAGTACTGAGCCTCGGCGGAAGATCAAGCCGCCTTGGATGCAGATCCTTTCTTCTTCGCCATCAGCTCATCGATCTTGGAAATGAGCATGCGGAGGTGTTCGGCCATTTGCCCCGCCCTCTGATACCGTTTCTCCGGCTCCTTTTCCAGGGCCTTGTCGATGATCTTTTCCACCACCGCCGGAACCTTGGGGTTCACGGAGACCACAGAAAGATGCCGCTCCCTGGCAATCTGATACATCAGGGACGTCATGTCCTCGCCCTGGAAAGGCTTCCGGCCGGTCAGCAGTTCAAAAAGCACAACCCCCAGCGAAAAGATGTCCGAACGGCCGTCCACCTTCTTGCCGGCCACCTGCTCGGGGGACATATAGGAGGGCGTCCCCAGGATCACCCCTGTCTTGGTCTTGGATGAGGAGGTGATACGGGCGATGCCGAAGTCCGTGACCTTCACATCCCTGGTCTCCCTCAGGCGCATGATGTTGGCGGGCTTGATGTCGCGGTGCACAACGCCTTTGGCGTGCGCGTAATCCAGCGCCTCCGCAACCTGGGCCACGATCAGGAGGCTATCCCGCAAGGGCAGAAGGTTCTTTGGTTCCGTGTAGGTCTCCAGATCCTCTCCCAGCAGGTATTCCATGGCAATGTAAGCAAGATCGTGTTCTTCTCCGCAGTCGTAGATGGTGACGATATTCGGGTGGGTGAGCAGACCCGCGGATTCGGCCTCCCTGAAGAACCGCTCCTTCATCTCATCGAGCATGTCCTCGTCGAAGTCCGACAGCCGGACCGTCTTGATGGCCACGGTCCTGTGGATCTTGGGATCTTCCCCCTTGTAAACCACGCCCATGGCGCCCCTGCCGAGTTCGCCCACCACCTGATACCGGCCAAGGGTGGGTTTGGTATCCATGGTCGCCAGGGTGGCCCCGATGTCCCCCGGGTGGGAGGTGGAGGGGCCGCCGAAGATCATGGTCGCCTCGGCGCCCTTGAGCTTGGGGATCCTTTCATCCAGGTCTTTGAAATTCTTTCCGTCCTGGACAATCCGGCTGTAGGTGGAGAGGGCCTTGCTGAACTGCCTCTTCCTTTCAAAATCGAGCCCCAGGTTGTAGAGAAGGTCCTTCACCCCCTCCTCCTCCAGAGGGATCTTCATGAACTTCTCCAAGGCCAGATCGAGCATCCCCTGCTGCTGGAAGGATAGACCCAGCATCTTGTTGGTTTCCACGGAGTCGGCCTCCACCTTCTCCTTGGTCTTCTCCGTCACGAAGAAGCGCTTCGATATGACCAGGAGGTATCCCACGACCAGAAGCAGCATGGCCGGGGTGATCTTCAGCCAGACGTTGTAGGAGAAGAACAGGATCGTCCCGGCCACCCCGTAGGATACAAAAAGGATCAGCGTGGAGAGGGCGCCTGCGCCCGCTTTCAAACGGGGCAGCACCCATGAGATGAAGAGCCCGAAGAGAACCAGCATGCCCATTTCCAGCAGGGCCAGCCATCCCGGCCTGGAGAAAAAACGCTGCTCAAGGATGTTGGCTACCGAACTGGCCACCACCTCCACACCGGGCATCTGACCGGAGATGGGAGTCACAAAACGGTCCCCGATCCCGGGGGCCGTCGGGCCGACAATGACGATCTTGTCCTTGAAGAGCCCCCCCTGAATCTGGTTCTTGAACACCTTGATGAAGGGCGTGTGGTGGAAGACGACGCCGGGCCCCTGATACCAGTTGACGAGGGTCCTCATCTGCGGGTCGATCACGGGAACCCTCAGAACCATGGAAGGGTTGACCTTCAGCTGGACTTCCTGCCCCAGCACCACCGTGATGTCCTCGGCCTTGAGTCCCTTGAAGGCCCTGACGACGGCCATGGGGAAGGAGGGAAAGTAGATGTCCTTCAGGTAACCCACCACGTGGATCTGGTTACGGATGTACCCGTCCGGGTCCGGAAAGAGGTTGATGTGTCCCATGCCTGAGGCAACCTCCGCGAAGGCCGGGAGGAGGGGCTTCATCCTCGACAGCCAGACCATGGAGCCCACAGCCCATTCTTCATTCGCGCCTTTGATCTTCTTGAAGGCATGATCGGCGATGAACCCGGGCGCCTGCCGGTCCCTGCCCGCGCTCAGGGTGTCGAAGTAAATGGGCAGGACCACATTGCCCGCATCCTTGATGGCCCTGGAGAGCTTCGCATCATTGTCCAGATCCCTCGCCGCCTGTTTCAGCTTTTCCGAAAAAGCAGGACCGGGGCCCTGCCCGCCGAGGCCGGAGGCATCGAAGGCCTCCTGCAGGCCCTCAACGGCTTTCAGGCCGGCGCTCTCCTCGGGTTCCGGGAACAGGATGTTCAGGGCCACGACCCTGGCGCCGGCCTGGGCGAGGTTGCGGATGGCCTGGGCGATGACGGATCTGGGCCAGGGAAACCGCCCCAGTTCGGAGAGGTCCTCGTCCGTAATGACCACCAGCTCAATGTCGGGGTTTCTCTCCCCAGGGGCGGCGATCCGTGCCCTGAAATCGAAGGATTTCATCTCCAGCGGCTCGATGAAATCCAGGACGCCTGTGAAGCTCACGAAGAGGAAGAAGAGGGTGATGATCGCCCCGATCAACCAGTCAGGTATGGCCTTTCCCATTTTCATGGTTTACCCCTCCACGTATCCCCTACCAGAAATCCCCAGAAAATTCAAGCTGTCAAGAAAGCTTCACAAAGGGCCTGATTCTCCGGAACAGGCCCTTGCCGACGCCCCGGACGGAGGTCAACTCTTCCAGGCTCTTGAAGCCTCCCCTCCTCTCCCTCTCCCTTACAATCGCTCCGGCCAGTCCCGCTCCCACGCCCGGAAGGGCTGTAAGGCCTGCCGATGATTCACGGTTGATCGACAGGGGAATCCCCAGGGTCATCTTGTAAAACCCGTTCATTTCCCCCTGAATGAAACGGGTCGTCTCCCCCTCTCTGATGACCACCGCCCGGGCGCCGTTCGGAAGGCTTGAATCCGGAAAGGAAATCGCACCGGTCTTCAGGATGGCGGAGCCTTCCGCGGCGGCGATGACCTCGCTCCGGGAGGGCTCTCTGCAGAAGGCGTGAATCCCCGGCCGGGCCACATCCCCACGGACCTCAACGTAGACCGGCTCCCTGCACGGCAGGCTGTGGATTCCGCAATCGGAGAGAAGCCCCCTCAAGGCCGATACGGACAGAAGGAGCAGGAGCAGCAGGAGCAGGGAGGCTGTCTTGTCAGGCCTCTTGAGCGGGATCATCTTCCAAACCAAAGACCTTGTGGAGAACCCGCACGGCCAATTCCGTATACTTCTCCTCCACCACGCAGGAAATCTTGATCTCGGAAGTGCTGATCATCATGATATTGATGTTTTCACTCGCCAGGGCCTCGAACATCTTTCGGGCTACTCCTGCATGGTTTCTCATGCCCACACCCACGATGGATACCTTGGCGATCTCCTCGTCACCCAGGACCTTTTCCGCCCCGATCTCTCCGGCCACCTCGCTCACCGACTTCATGGTCCTCTGAAAATCGGGCTTCGGGACCGTGAAGGTCAGGTCGGTGAAACCCTCCTCGCTGGTATTCTGGACGATCATGTCCACCACGATCCCGCCCTGAAAGATCGGTTCAAAGATGCGGGCGGCGATCCCCGGCCTGTCCGGGACGTTCTTGATCGTGACCCTGGCCTCGTTCTTGTTATAGGTGACCCCTGACACCAAGACCTTTTCCATATCCTTTGTTTCCGCAATAACCATGGTACCCCTTTCTCTTGAAAAAGTGGATCTCACGTGAATGGGCACGTTGAACTTCTTGGCGAACTCCACAGACCTGATCTCCAGGACCTTTGCCCCCAAGCTGGCCATTTCCAGCATTTCGTCATAGGAGATGGAATCCATCTTCCTGGCCCTGGGGCATATGTTCGGATCGGTGGTAAACACCCCGTTCACATCGGTAAAAATCTCACAGACGTCGGCCTTGAGGGCGGCAGCAAGGGCAACCGCCGAGGTGTCCGAGCCGCCCCGTCCCAGTGTGGTGATGTTCCCCTTTTCATCCAGGCCCTGAAACCCGGCCACAGCCACGATCCGGCCCTTGTCCAGTTCTCGATAGATCCGGGCCGTGTCCACCTCATGGATTCTGGCCTTTCCATACAGACGGTCCGTGTGGATGGCCACCTGGAAGCCCAGGAGGGAACGGGCGTCAACCCCCATGGACCTGACCGCCATGGCAAAAAGGGCGACGCTCACCTGCTCTCCCGTGGCCATGAGCACGTCCAGTTCCCTGGGTTCAGGATCATCGGTCATCTTCCTGGCCAGTTGAATGAGGCTGTCGGTCTGTCCGGCCATGGCCGAAAGCACAACCACCACCCGGTTCCCTTCCCTGTGGTATTCCAGTACCCTCTTGGCCACGTCCCTGATCTTTTCAATGCTCCCTACGGAAGTGCC
>JAFGPH010000080.1 GCA_016926135.1 Deltaproteobacteria bacterium | reverse complement strand
GGCTCCCGGAGGGAGACCGCCTATTCCATCGCCAGGGAGGGGGCCGGGCAGATCGCCGTGATCGGCCCACCCAATTCCGGCAAATCATCACTGGTAGCGGCCCTGACCAACGCCACGCCCGAGATCGCCGACTTTCCTCATTCCACGTGGAAGCCCACCCCGGGCATGGCCAACTTTGAGAACATCCAGTTCCAGCTTATCGACACACCTCCTCTCACAAGGGAGTACACGGACCCCTACCTTCCCGATCTGCTGCGCCGGGCGGACATGCTGGTCATCCTGGTGGACCTGCATGCCGACCCCCTGGAGCAACTGGAGGAGGTGCTCTCCATGCTGGCGGAGTGGCGCGTCTTTCCCGAAAGCACGCCTGTTCCCGAGGATCTCCGTAAGCCGCCCTTCATCAAGAAGGTCATTGCGGCGGTGAACAAGGTGGACAGCGATGAAGATGATAAAGATTACCATGTGTTCCTCGAACTCGCCGAGTTGACCTTCCCGGGCTTGGGGATCTCTGCGAGGGAGAAGCGCAACGTCCATGCCCTCGTCGAGAAAATCTACGAACTCTCGAATATCATCAGGGTCTACACCCGGGCCCGGGGCAAGGATCCGGACTTCACGGCGCCCTTCGTGCTTCCCCGTGAGAGCACCCTGGAGGACCTGGCCGTCAAGGTCCACAAGGATTTCCAGCAGAAGCTCAAGTATGCCCGGATCTGGGGAAAGGCGGTCTACGAAGGCCAGATGGTCCAGCGGGACTATGTGCTCCAGGATGGGGACGTGGCGGAGTTCCACATCTAGCGTCCTGTTAACCGCTGGTGAGCCGGTCGGCGAGCACCATCAGGTCCTTCTCCTTCAGGTTGTCCGTTTCGATCTCGTTGAAGGGGATGGCGTATTCCCTGCCGGACTGAACGGCAGGCATCAGTCTGCTGGTCCCTGCCTTCATGTAGGATGCCACGTTATAGGCCATACGCTGGGCCAGGGAGATGTCCATGTTGTTGGGAGCGGCCCCCCGAATGTCCCTGGAGAACGGCTCGCACACGACCCTGCGCCTGATCTTGATACCGGTCGCCACCAGTTCCTTGTAGAAGTATTCGGCTGCGTTGTCCTTGATGCCCCTGGCTTCCCTCTCCAGCTTCTTGTACCCTTCGGCCACCACGATGACGGCCTCGTCTCTCCTGTTGAGGGCCGAAGCCACTCTCCTGTGGTCGATCACACTGTTGGGCAGCACGGCCATGTGGGCCCTCGCGCCCAGGCAGGAGTGGAGGGCATGGAAGCCGCTGTTGGCGCCCATCATTTCCACGATGTAGATCCTCTTATGGGTCCTGGCATCGGCCATGTAACACCGGATCTTTTCGGCGCCGATCTCGACACCCGTGAACTGGCCGATGCAGTCCGTGCCAGCCACGTCGCTGTCGATGGTGACGGGAATGAAGAAGGTCTGGATGGATGTGGGGATCATTTCACAGAGGGAGCGGATCCCTTTGAAGGTGCCGTTGCCCCCGATGGCGATGATGCCTCTCACCTTCTTCCTCTTGATGATGGCAGCCGCCTTCCTCTGAACCTCGGGCTTCAGGAAGTCCTTGTACCGCTCGCTCCTGAGTTGGGCGCCCCTCCATTCCGAAAGGGGGGCCGCATGATATACGCCGGGGTGTCGATCCAGCTTCTTGAAAAGCACGGGATCATAGACGAGACGGAGGAAGTCGGTGTCTTTACCGGAGGCCAGGGATTTGAAACCTTCCATGGTGGCGTAAACCCTCCTTCCCTGGGCCTCCATATGGTAGGTGATAAAAGCGGTGACCGGGTTGTAGCCGGGTGCGCATCCTCCGTCCTGAACCAGGAGCATATCAATTTCCTGGAACATGCGCTTGTACTCCAGGTCCGCCCTCTTGAGCTGAATGGCTATCCGTTGGCCCACCTTGACCCTGGCGAGAAGCTCGTCGGGCCTGACAGGGCTTGCCAGGTAGTCGTCGGCGCCTACCTCCACATGGCGTACCCTCTCCCCCTCTGTGCCGGCCGGGCCTACCAGGATGAAGTAGATGTTCGCCTGAGGCGCGTCAGGATCGGACTTGAGCTCCCGGCAGAGGGAGAGGCCTTCCATATCGGGAACACTCAGGGCGGAAAGCACGATGTCGGGGACGACCCTGCGTATTTTCCTGAGGGCCTCTTTGCCGGAAGAGGCCTGATCGACCTGAAAGTCAGGGTCTTTCCGGACAATGCCTGCCCAGTTCTCTCTCGCCGCCTCGTCGCCGTCTACGATCAGGATCCTGTGCTTTTCTTTCATGGCAATCCCTCATGGCCTGGAAATGGCGGATCAAATGGTTTATGATACGCCAGTGTAGGAGATTGGACGCTCCTTCGCAATACAATATTGCAGGTTTTCCGGCTTCCTGCGAGGGCATCGGCATTTGTGAACGGATTTGTGAAACGGTGTACTAAGGCTCCGGTTGGGGTGAGAAACAGACTCTGGCGAATGCTTTTCATGCCGGTCCAATGGATATACCTCGTGTGCCTGGTTGCCCTTTGCGGGGCGCTCTTTTATCTCTTCTACCCCCGGGTGGAGAACTTCTTTGTCTTTTTTCCGCAGCGGAGCCTGGAATTCTCTCCCCAGGCCCTGGGCCTCCCGTACAAGGATGTCACCTTTGAAAGCGGGGACGGCAAGCGCCTTCACGGCTGGTATTTCGCCTCCAGGCAGGAAGGCCCGGTGATCCTCTTCTGCCACGGGAACGCGGGAAACATTTCCCACCGCCTGGACAATGTCTCCAGGCTTCTGGGGAAGGGGCTGAGGGTTTTCATATTCGATTACCGGGGGTACGGGAAGAGCGAGGGGCGCCCTTCGGAAAAGGGGATCTATGCGGACGGGCTGGCGGCCTATGATTACCTGCTTCACAGGGAGGGAATATCTGCGGATGAAATCGTCCCTTTCGGACGTTCCCTGGGGGGCGCGGTGGCCGTCGAGGTGGCGCTCGGGAGAAGGGTGAAGGCCCTGGTCCTCGAAAGCGCCTTCACCTCGATGAGGGACATGGCAAAGACCATGCCGCTCTTTCTCCCCATCTCCCCTTTTGTGCCGGACCACTACAACAATCTGGAGAAGGTTTCCCGGGTGAAGGTCCCCCTTCTCGTCATTCACGGCGACGCGGACGAACTTATCCCCTTTTCCATGGGGGAGAGGCTCTACGCGGCGGCAGGGGCACCCAAGTTCTTCTACCCCATCCGTGGGGCAGGCCACAATGACACCTATGTGGTTGGAGGGGAAGGCTATTTCAGGAACTTCGCCACCTTTGCAGGGCATGGGAGAATATGAGGACGGGAGCCTTACGGGGCCAGCGGATCCCAGTATTCGTGGGGATCTTCCCTGTCCAAGGATTCGACGAAGCGGCTGAGTTTTCGCAGGGAGAGGCGCATCAGGAAGCAGAGAAGCGGGACGAAGACCGCAGCCCCCAGGAAAGCCGTCAAAAGGGGGCGAAGGGCGACGGTCCTCTGTGAAAGGTATTGCCATGCGAAGAAAACAACGGTCCCAACGAAGACAACACTGATCGTTCCGATCACAGCCCGCACGAGCCTCGTGAACTTCTCCGCCTCGGCCTTCAGGTCATTCCTTGACATGAGCCTGCCCATAAACCATCCCCTGCTGCTTCGTATGACGATCTGAGAAACAGGGGCCTGAGGCCGAAGGTAAGCCTCCACCTCCTGTTCCCCTTCCGTGGGCACCTGGTGTTTGGATACCTGCAGGGTGACCAGGTATTTCCCTGGGCCGCGACCTGGTGCGGGATCGCGGAGCACCATCGGAGAACCGGACCATGCCATCACACCGCTCGAGCTCATGATCATCGGCCGGGGAACGCTTTCCAGGACGGTTACGGTCGCCTCACGAAGGCGTTCCATCATGGGGTTGAGTATGCAGCGCCGAAGCAGGATGAGGGGGAGGGCCAGGGCGATCACGGCCAACGGGAGAAAGGCTCGCAAGGGAGAGCCCTTCAAGGGGTCGTAAAAGGGAAGCAACAGGGCGAGAAGCAAAAGGGCGAAGGAGATCAGCAGGAAGAGCGTGGAGAAAAACCCAAGGAGGGTCTTTTGCCTTTCAAAGGTGTCCGGTGCATTGCCCGCCATGGTGTGTCGACCTTCCTCAACGACGGTCCTCGGCGGCCCTGGCAGGGCCGCCCAAGGGTTACCCCATCCCGTAACACCGTAAAAGGACGAAGACGCCGGCCACTCCTAAGACCCCCCTTGGCCGTCTTCCCCCTGACGGCATCCTGCCCTTACCGGTACTCATTTGCCGGATGAACCGGATTTTATGGGGCCACAGCGGGGATGTCAACCTCGGAAGGTCGGCTTCGTCCCTTTACAACGGGATGGATGTGTACTAAATGGAGGTGCAAGGTGCAAGGAGAGGCGCGATGGAGATGAGAATCATGAAACACCCCATCCTGGAGATACCCAGAAGAAGGGGGGTGGCATTCACGTGGAACGGGAAATCCCTCAAAGGGTATAAGGGGGAAATGATCAGCTCCGCCCTGGTGGCGAACGGCATTCACGTGTTCGGCCACCATCCCAAGGACGGCAGTCCCCAGGGTCTGTTCTGCGCCAACGGCCAGTGCTCCCAGTGCATGGTGGTGGTCGATGGGATCCCCGCGAAGGCCTGCATGACTCCCCTGGAAGACGGGATGTCGATAGAGGGGATGGAGGGGCTTCCGATGCTGCCCGAGGATGACAGGGTGCCCGTGCTGCGGGAGCCTCCTGTTCGGGAGGTGGAGGTCATGATCCTGGGAGGGGGGCCGGCCGGGATTTCTGCCGCCATCGAACTCGGGAAGACGGGGGTGGACACCCTGCTGGTGGACGACAAACCCGGGCTGGGGGGGAAACTCCTGCTTCAGACGCACAAGTTCTTCGGTTCCGTGGAGGACTCCAGGGCGGGCACCCGGGGATTTGAGATCGCCCGGTTGCTGGAGAAGGAGGTGAGGGGATTCGACTCCGTCGAGGTCTGGCTGAACGCCACGGCAGTGGGGGTTTTTTCGGACGGCATTGTGGGGGTGGTGAAAGGAGGCATCTACAGAAAAATCAAACCCCTCAAGCTGCTGGTGGCCACGGGGGCGAGGGAAAAAATGCTCTCCTTTCCAGGCAATACACTGCCGGGCATCTACGGCGCCGGCGCCTTCCAGACCCTGGTCAATCGTGATCTCGTCAAGTCCTCCGAGAGGGTTCTGATCGTAGGCGGCGGCAACGTGGGCCTCATTGCAGGATACCACGCGATCCAGGCCGGAATCGCGGTGGCGGCCCTGATCGAGGCGCTTCCCACGGTGAGCGGTTACAGGGTGCACGCGGACAAACTCAGGAGGCTGGGGGTCCCCATCTATACGAGTCACACGGTCGTCTCCGCGTCCGGAGTGGAGCGGGTGGAGTCGGTCACCATCGGCGCACTGGACAGGGAATGGAAGGTGATCCCGGGAACCGAAAAGACCTTTGAGGTGGACACGGTGCTCATCGCCGTGGGTCTTGCGGAGGTGAACGAATTCTACCACAAGGCCAGGGAATGGGGCATGGAAGTCACCTGGGCAGGGGATGCCCGGGAGATTGCCGAGGCCTCCGCCGCCATGTTCACGGGCAGGATCGAGGGACTCCGGATCGCCAAGTCTCTGGGGCTTTTTGAGGGAGAGATTCCCAGGGAGTGGGAGGAGAACGAGCGGATCCTCAAGTCCAGGCCCGGACCGATCCTGAAGAGGCCGGAACCGAGCGAGGAAGAGGGGGTGTTTCCCGTCTTCCACTGCCATCAGGAGGTTCCCTGTAACCCCTGCACCTCGGTCTGCCCGGAGAATGCCATCCGCACCGAAGGAGACGCCCTCACGGGCCTGCCCTACATGACGGATGTCTCCCTCTGCAAGGGATGCATGAGCTGCCTCTACATCTGTCCGGGTCTTGCCGTCACCCTGGTGGACTACCGGAAGGACGGGGAGAGACCCCTGGTCACCCTGCCCTATGAGATATGGAGGGAAAAGGTGGAGGAGGGGGAGAAGGTGCCCGTAACCGATGAGGAAGGAGCCGTTTTGGGCTATTACCCTGTGGAGAAGGTGCTTTCCAGTCCGAGGAGGTTTCCCGGCACGTTGCTTGTACAGGTCAGGATGGAGAAGGAACTGGCCAAGCAGGCCGCCGGCATCTGGGTCCAGGAGAGGCAGGTGGAGCCCTCCCTGGTCTATGAAAGGGAACTTCCGCCCGATGAGGCCGTGGTTTGCCGTTGTGAAAGGGTTACGGCAGGCGAGATCCGGGCGGCCATCCGGGATGGGGTGAGGGACATGAACCAGTTGAAGGCCCTCACCAGGGCAGGCATGGGCGCCTGCGGTTCCAAGACCTGCCGTCCCATGATCTGGCGCCTTTTCCAGGAGGAGGGCGTTGACCTCGGTGAGGTGACGGACAGGATCGACCGTCCCCTGTTCGTGGAGGTGCCCCTGGGCGTCCTGGCGGGGATGAGAAAAAAGGTTTAGGGTTCAAGGTTCAGGGTGGAGGGTAAGGGAAAAGCCAAAGACAATCTGACAGGATTTGCAGGAGATGCGCCGGCCAAGTCGGCATAATGGTGTGGGTGAGAATTCCATACAAAGTAAGGTTGGTCAACCGCTTTGGCCCCGAGTC
>JAFGPH010000509.1 GCA_016926135.1 Deltaproteobacteria bacterium | reverse complement strand
GAGGTATTCCGGCAGTTCCTCTTCAGGGCCCCCAAGGAAACCATCTCCCTCTATGATCTGGACAGGTGTGCCGAGCACGGCAGGAGGAAGAACGCATCGGACTTGAAACTGTCCCTGGAAAGGCAGGAGGCCCGTTACGTGGACCTTGTATTCGGGGCCGTGGAACGAACGGACCTCAAGGGCTGCGTGGTGGACCCTCTCCTGTTCATGGCGCTCATGAAAAGGGAATCCGGGTTGGACCCCCGGGCCGTTTCCCGTATGGGTGCCGCCGGCCTGACCCAGATCATGCCCCAGACAGCCCTGGAACTCGGGATGAAGAATATTTTTAAGCCGGCCTATTTCGACAAGGCTCTTCACGCCCTGGAACAGGAGCGCAAGACGCGGAGTGAAGCCATGGCTGCCCTGTTCCGGATACGGCCTCAAGATGGAATCACCGCCGCCGGGCACGCCAGGGAACTCATGCAGGAATCGCTCGGTTACAACCAGCAGAAGGAGGAGTTATTTGACCGATACAGGCATGAACTGCTTCAGAATCGGCAAGATTCCCGATTTCAGCCGGACCTGGCGATCGAATACGGCTTCCGGTACTATTTCCGGCTCATGAAAGAACACGAGGGAGATATCAGCCTTGCCCTTGCGTCCTACAATGCCGGCCCCCACAGGGTGAGGGAATACCACGGCATTCCCCCTTTCGGGGAAACGGTCCTGTTCAGGAACAAGGTACTGGACTACTACAGGGAATACCTCAAGAGGGTGGAAAGAGGGCCGTAGAGACCTCTCGCGGATTCTGTCGTCGTGAACGGAACCGGTCCACCGTTCACTTGGGCCGTCGGGGGGTGGCCGTTCAGGCCGCAACTATTTCTGCGATGTCTATAACACGGGACACGATGCGGGAGGATGCGGGCGTCAGGGGTTCTCTTCACTCTCCCGCGGGAGGTGGTGATACTCCTCTATCCATCGGAGCCATATCTTCTTCCTGTTCTGGAATTTGTACTGAATCCTCTCCAGATGCTTTGAGAGCTGAAGATCATTGATCTTTCTCCGGGAAAACTGAAGCAGGTCCATTTCCAGTCTTTCCCAATCGGGGATTTTGTGCTCTATGCCCTGACGGTACTTGTTGATTTCGACGTGCATCTCATCGATTCTCTTTTCGTAATTGAAAAGGGCGCTTCTGATTTCCTGGTTCTCTTGTGAAACGAGCATAGACCTCGAAACCCTCGCTGCCTGCTCCGGGCCTCCCTGTCGGAGGCCACTGAAGGTTATAGATTGTTTCCTTCTTTATGTCATCTCGGCCCATCTTTCAACTCCAAATCGGTCCGGGAGCCTGGTGCGGATGGCAAACACGGTATGAAAGAGAAACACGAAGTTGCTTGACGGCCTGGAATGTTTTGTGTATGGGTTCGCCAAACGCTGGCTTGAACCGCGCTCGCGCGCATTCTTGAAGAGGTGGGCGTGGGTGTCCACGAACGGTGCTCAATTACCAGGAGGTCCAGAATGGATAAAAAGGTTTTGGTGAAATCGAACTTCGAAGATCTCACATTGCTCAGGCGCGGGAAGGTGCGAGACGTGTATGAGATCGAAGACAAACTGCTCATCGTGGCGAGTGACCGGGTTTCAGCCTTTGACGTGGTGATGGACGACCCCGTCCCTGACAAGGGGAAAATCCTCACCGGCATATCCCTCTTCTGGTTCGACCAGCTCAGGCCGATTGTGGAGAATCACGTAATCACGGCAGACGTTTCATCCTATCCCGACCGGTGCCGGAGATACAGCAAGGACCTCGATGGACGCAGCATGCTGGTTGAAAAGGCCCGGCCCCTTCCCGTCGAATGTATTGTTAGAGGCTACCTGTCAGGGTCCGGCTGGACGGATTACCAGACCAGCGGTCGCGTGTGCGAAATCTCCCTTCCTGATGGACTGGTGGAATCCCAAAAACTCCCGTCGCCTCTTTTTACCCCATCCACCAAGGCAGAGGAAGGAATTCACGATGAGAACATACCCTTCGAGAAGGTGGTGGACCTTCTGGGAGAGAAGACAGCCGTGGAGATCCGTGACCGCAGTCTCGGGATTTATGAATTCGGAAGAAACCTTGCTGCAGAAAAGGGCATTATCATTGCAGATACCAAGTTCGAGTTCGGCCTGAAAGACGACCGGCTGATCCTGATTGACGAGGTTCTGACCCCCGATTCTTCCAGGTTCTGGCCAGTGGACACCTACCGCGCCGGAGGGCCCCAGCAGAGCTTCGACAAGCAGTTCCTGAGGGATTACCTGAACAGTCTCAATTGGCCGAAGACGCCCCCCCCACCCAAGCTCCCCCCGGAAGTGATCCAGAGGACCCGGGACAAGTACCTGGAGGCACTGGTGAGACTTACCGGAAGGGGGCTGAGCTGAACCCCGTTCCCCTCCTTGTCCAAGAAACCCTGCACTACAGGGTTCACGCCCTTGCGCACACGCCCGACATGGGGCCCTCGCCTTGACAAATCCCTGATTGATGCTTAATGTTTCCACTGATCATTTGATCTCTATCACTTTGAAATGATTGGATTATGATTGCCAGGCACGGTGAGACGCAATTACGGATAAGGTGTGACTGCAAAAATGGAGGACATGACGGTTAAAAGCGGCTATTCCGAGGCCGAGAACAGCAATCCTGCGGGTACAGCCGATGAAAAGCCCCTTGACAAAATGACCAAGGCGGAACTGATCGATGCGGCCAGGGATCTTCAGGTGAAAGCCGATAAGCATTACGATCTCTACCTTCGCTCAATGGCCGACATGGAGAATGTGAAAAAGAGAAACGCGAAGGAAAGGGAGGAGTGGCACAAGTACGCCAACGAGGGTCTGATCAAGGAAATCCTGCCGGTGGTGGACAACCTGGAAAAGGCGATCCTCCATTCCCAGGACCAGAATGTCCTGCACGCCCTTAGGGATGGTGTGGAGTTGACCCTCAAGGGGTTGAAAGAGGCACTCACGAGATCGGGGGTGCAGGAGGTCGAGGCCTTGGGGGTTCCATTCGATCCCTGTTTTCATGAGGCCGTGTCTCAAATGGTGGATGAGGAGATGGAAGCCGGAGTTGTTCTTCGGGAACTCCAGAAGGGTTACATCCTCAATGGCCGCTTGATCCGTCCCTCCATGGTCATCGTGAGCAAAGGCCGTGGCATGGAGAGCGAGAATCAGGATGAGTCCCCCGGTGGGGCATCCTGCGAGGAAATACATTAGAGCTTGGGTATCCTAAGGAGGTAGCCATGGGAAAGGTAATAGGAATCGATCTCGGTACGACGAATTCATGTGTGGCGATCATGGAAGGGGGAGACCCCGTCGTTATTGCCAACGCGGAGGGAAGCAGGACGACTCCCTCCATCGTAGCCTTCAGCGATAAGGGAGAGAGACTGGTGGGCCAGATCGCCAAGAGGCAGGCGATCACGAACCCGGATAACACGATTTTCGCCGTGAAAAGGCTGATCGGCAGAAAGTACGATTCCCCCGAGGTTCAAAAGGACATCAAGATCCTTCCTTACAAGATCACAAAGGCCGACAACAGCGATGCACAGCTTACGGTGAAGGGGAAAAACTACAGCCCGGCGGAGATATCCTCCATGATCCTTCAGAAGATGAAGCAGACCGCGGAGGACTACCTGGGAGAAAAGGTGGCCGAGGCGGTCATCACCGTGCCTGCCTACTTCAACGACAGCCAGCGTCAGGCCACGAAGGATGCGGGCCGGATTGCAGGCCTGGATGTGCTCAGGATCATCAATGAACCGACGGCCGCGTCCCTCGCTTACGGCATGGATAAAAAGGGAGACAGAAAACTTGCCGTTTTCGACCTGGGGGGCGGCACCTTCGACATATCCATCCTGGAAATCGGCGAGGGCGTGTTTGAGGTCAAGGCAACCAACGGAGATACCCACCTCGGTGGGGAGGACTTCGATCTCAGGGTCGTGGACTACCTGGCCGATGAATTCAGGAAGGACCAGGGGATCGATCTTAGAAACGACAAGATGGCCCTCCAGAGGCTGAAGGAGGCCGCCGAAAAGGCCAAGATGGAACTCTCCAGTTCCCAGGAGACGGATATCAACCTGCCCTTCATTACCGCCGATGCGAGCGGACCGAAGCATCTCAACATCAAACTGACCAGGGCGAAGCTGGAGGCCCTGGTGGATGGCCTCATTGAGAGGGTGGTGGGGCCTTGTCAAACCGCACTCCGGGATTCCGGACTGAAGGCCTCGGATGTGCAAGAGGTGATCCTGGTGGGTGGAATGACCAGGATGCCGAAGGTCCAGCAGAAGGTCAAAGAGATCTTCGGCCGCGAGCCGAGCAAGGGGGTGAACCCCGACGAAGTGGTGGCCGTCGGGGCGGCCATTCAGGCGGGTGTGCTGAAAGGGGAAGTAAAGGACGTGCTTCTGCTGGACGTGACACCCCTTTCCCTCGGAATCGAAACGCTGGGAGGGGTCTTTACCAAACTGATCGAGAAGAACACCACGATCCCGACCAGGAAAAGCCAGATCTTCTCCACGGCAGCGGACAATCAGCCTGCAGTGGAGATCCATGTGCTCCAGGGTGAGCGCGAAATGGCCTCCGGGAACAAGACCCTCGGTCGGTTTCAGCTGGTGGGGATTCCGCCTGCGCCCAGGGGTATCCCCCAGATCGAAGTCACTTTTGATATTGACGCCAATGGCATCGTGAATGTCTCTGCAAAGGATATGGGAACAGGAAAGGAACAGTCCATAAAGATCACCGCATCGAGCGGTCTGACGGAAGATGAGATTCAGCGGCTGGTCAGGGATGCGGAAGTGCATGCGGAGGAGGACAAGAAAAAGAGGGAACTCGTGGATGCGCGCAATATGGCCGACTCCCTGATCTATTCGACGGAGAAATCCCTGAAGGAGTCAGGGGACAAACTCGATGAATCCGCGAAAAACGACATCAACCGGGCCATAGAGAACCTTAAAAATGCCATGAACGGAGAGAATGCCGAGGAGATCAAACGGCTCACCGACGAACTGACCCAGGCCTCTCACAGGCTCGCGGAGGCCATGTATGCCAAAGCCGCTGGAAGCGCCCAGGAAGCCGCAGGGCAGGCACAGTCGTCCGCCGGTGGGGCAGCCAAGGATGACGACGTGGTGGATGCGGACTTTGAGGAGGTGAAGAAGTAGGAATCAGGCCCTGCCCGGCGCAAAGGCCGTCTCCATCCTGGTTGTGGGGACGGCCTTTTTCTGTTCATCCCTATTCTGCTTCGGCCTTCCCTCTTTCCGGCTGCTTCCTTCCCGCGATCCTGGCCATGAGAATTCCCACCTCGTAAAGGGCCACAAGAGGCACGGCCATCATGAACTGGGTGATCACGTCCGGAGGGGTGAGAATGGCCGACAGGGCGAAGCCAAGCACGATGGCGTACTTGCGTTTTCGCCGTAAAAGGGACGTTGAAACAACACCCATTCTGGCCAGAAAGTAGATGACCACCGGGAGTTCGAAGACAGCGCCGAAGGCAAAGAGAAGTTTGACTGAAAAAGAGAAATACTGTTTCACCGAGGGGAGGGCATGAAGGTATTCATTCTCAAAGCTCAAAAAAAACTTGAACCCGAAGGGAAAGACGATGAAGTACCCAAAGAGACCGCCTCCCACGAAAAGCAGGGTGGAGAAGAGGACGAAGGGGATCAGCATCCTTTTTTCTTTCTGATAAAGACCGGGGGCGATGAACATCCAGATCTGATAGAAAACAAAGGGCGAAGAGAGGAGGAGACCAGCGACGAAGGCGGTCTTCAGGTAGGTGAAAAACATGTCCGGCAGGCTGGTGAAGATGAGTCTCTCGCCTTCCGCCATATTTTTCTTGAGCGGCAGGACGAGGATCTGAAACAGCTCTTCCGAGAAGGCATAGGAGACTGCAAAGCCCACACCTACAGCTATGGCGCAGGCAACGAGCCGCTTTCTCAGTTCTCCCAGGTGGGCCAGGAGAGGTTGTCCTTCATTTGACTCCATCGCCCTTGTCTTCCGCCCCGGGAGCAGCCCCTTCCCCCTCCTGGTCGGTGCCTTCCTCTTTCTTCATCTTCTGGTAGGAGTCAATGACCTCGTCAAAATCCTTGTACTTCGGAGGTTCAATCTCATCCCCCTTGTTCATTCCGGGTTCCGGGGAAATCTCCACCCCGCTGACAGAGTCGGCCAGGTCCTCTTTGACCTCCCTCAGATCCTCACTCATGTCCAGGCTTTCCTTGATGTCCTGGGTCGCCCTCTTGAACTCCGCCATCCCCTTGCCCAGGGACTTGGCAAGCTCCGGGAGTTTCTTCGGCCCGAACACGATCAAGGCCACCACCAGGATAACGATCAGTTCAGGCAATCCGATACCGAACATAGCACACTCCTCCGGACGCGTCCCGTTGCCTAGAGATCCATCATCATGGCCGTCTCATCACAGTCGGGAAACTTGGCGCATTTCAAGCAGTCGGCCCATACCTTGTGAGGAAGAACGGACTTCTCAACCCTCCTGAATCCCAGCTTGGTGAAGAAGTCTTCCACATAGGTGAGAGCGAAGATCCTCTTCAGCCCGAAGAAGGCCGCCTCCTGGAGGCATGCCTTCACGAGGCCGGTCCCGAATCCTTTTCCCTGCCGATCCTCGATGACGGCCAAGGATCGAATCTCCGCCAGATCCTCCCAGCAGATCCCCAGAGCGCACGTGCCGAGCACGTCATTCTCGTGAGCGTCCTCCACCAGCACGGAGAAGTCCCTTATATGATCGTAGAGCTCGCTCAGAGGCCTGGCGAGCAAGAGTCCTTGCTCCGCATAGCGGTTCAGAAGTCGGTGGACATGCCGGATGTCTCCGACAACGGCCTTTCTGATCCTCATCTCAGTCGATTTTGGAGACGAACCCATGGATTCCCGCCTGCTCTGCCAGTCTCCTGGCGTGGGCGCCTGCCCCCTCCCTGTCCTTGAATTTTCCACACCTGACCCGGTAGAAGGTCCTCCCTTTGATCCTCACCTCATAGAAGTACCCATCAAACCCCTTGTCCCTCAGGTCCTTGATCATGCTTTCCGCCTTGGCCCTGTCCTCCAAGGAGGCCAGTTGCACCGTGAACTGCACGTCGCTGCCGGCAACCGGGGCCTCCTGCTCCTTTCGAACCTGAGCCGCCCCCTTCGGGACCTTCTCCGGTCTTACCGGAGCGGGCTGGCCCTGGGGGTTCTCGACCTTTTTCTCGGGAGGACCTTTTTTCTTGACCTCTTCCTTCTTGCTGGAGAGCTTCTCGTAGAAGGCGAGTTTCGGGTCAGCCTCGCCACCCTTCTGAGGCACTGAGTTCAGCTTCTTGCCGTGAGTGACTAGGCCCTGCAACCTGGCGATCTGGGACTTCAAATCCGATATGGTACTCACCGCGCTGGGCAGAAACCCCCGTCCCACAAGGACACCAAGCACAAAGATCCATGCCAGCAAAAAACAGAGACAGAACCCCCACAGGAAGAGTGAAACGGAGGTCATCTCAATCTGGTATCTTTTCTTCGTCCCTTTCGAAGGAGGAGTTTTCTTCTGGGCCATTTCCAGACGAACCTATCTACATCTCTACATCCTCTCGGGAGCAGAAATCCCGAGAAGCCCGAGTCCATTGCGGAGCACCGTGCGCACACCTTGCGTAAGCAAAAGCCTTGCTTGACTCAATGTTCTGTCTTCGATCACGATTCGGTCTTCGGGATTCCTGGTCCCCAGGTTGAAGTATCTGTGAAAGAGAGAGGCCAGTTCCGTCAGATAGTACGTCAGTCGATGCGGCTCCAGGTTCCTGCAAATATCCTCCAGTAAGGACGGGAATTCGGCCATGGTCCGGATCAGCGCCAGTTCCTCTTCCAGCACAAGGCCCTCAAGAGGGAGACCCCCGGTCTCCGGCAGTGTGACCCCCATGGCTCCGGCCTTCCTGAAAATGCTGCACGCGCGGGCGTGTGCATACTGCACATAATACACGGGGTTGTCGCTATCCTGTTTCTTCACGAGATCGATATCGAAATCAAGCGAGGAATCGTGGTGCTTGGTCAGGAAGACGAACCTCGCCGCATCCACACCCACCTCCTCCAGAAGTTCTCGCAGGGTGACATAACGGCCTGCCCGCTTGGACATCTTCACTTCCTGTCCCCCTTTCCAGAGCTTCACGAGTTGGATCAGCAGAACGCGGAGCCATAACGCATCGATCCCGTTGCCCTGCAGGGCCGCCCTCATCCGTTGAACGTAGCCATGGTGGTCGGCCCCCCAGATATTGATCGCCCTGGAAAAGCCTCTTCTCCACTTGTCCAAGTGGTAGGAAATATCCGACGCGAAGTAGGTGTATTGACCGTCCTTCTTACGGATCACCCGGTCCTTGTCATCCCCGAAGGTGGTCGTCCTGATCCAGGAAGCACCCTCCTTCTCATAGACCATTCCCTTGTGATGAAGCATTTCGAGCGCCTCTTCCAGGAGTCCCGAGGAATGGAGATCGCCCTCGCTGTACCACCGATCGAAGGGGACGCGGAAGCCTTTCAGATCCTCTTTTATTTCCTTCAGCATCTTTTCCTTTCCGATCCGGGTACACAGGTCGACGGCCTCCTCCTCCAGCATCTTTTCCAGGTCCGCCTCCCGGGATATCTCTCGTGCCAGGTCCAGGATGTACTCTCCGTGATAGCCGTTCTCGGGTAAGGCGGATCCCGGATCGGAGAATTGCCTCCAGCGACTGAAAATGGACTCCCCCAGAAGCCTGATCTGCTGCCCTGCATCGTTGATGTAAAACTCCCGGAACACCTCATAACCGCAGAAGGAGAGAACCCTGCACAGGGTGTCCCCCAAGGCGGCACCCCGACCGTGGCCCAGGTGAAGAGGCCCGGTGGGATTGGCACTCACGAACTCCACCATGACCTTCTCACCCTTTCCCAGGTCGGAGTGACCATACTGGGGACCCGAGGAGACCAGGCGCTGCAGGACCCTGTGCCATTCCCCCCCTGCAATCGTGAAATTGATGAAGCCGGGCCCGGCCGCATCCGCCTTTTCCAGAAGGCCCTCCTCATCACGGAGATGTTCCAGGACCGCTGCTGCGATGTCCCGCGGGGGTCTCCGCTGGGCGGAGGCCAGCAGGAGTGGCAGGTTCGTGGCGAAGTGCCCGTGGCCGGAATTGTTGGGTACCTCGATGATAAAGGGCGGGACAGGGCACGGCCGAAGCGTCCCGTCCTCAAAGCATGCCTCGATGGCCGTATGCAGGATGTGTTCGAGTCGTCTTTTCACGTAAGATATTCCCTGGTATGCCTCCGGCCGATGGAACAAAAGATCTCGTAGGAGATGGTCCCTCCCCACCTGGCCATGTCGTCTCCGGTGATCTTCTCCTTCCCCTGGGTGCCGAGGAAAACGACTTCGTCCCCGGGGACCGGTGTCCCCGCGGCGGTGACATCGGCGACCACCATGTTCATGCAGACCCTCCCCAGGATGTCACACCTCTCGCCCCCGATCAGCACCTTTCCGGCGTCGGAGAGCGATCTGGGGAGGCCGTCCCCGTAGCCGGCCGAGAGGACGGCGACCCTCGTCGGCCCCTTC
This sequence comes from Deltaproteobacteria bacterium, assembly GCA_016926135.1. The sequence goes on along the minus strand of JAFGPH010000509.1, from coordinate 11,757 downwards.
GTGACGTGCGCCCTTCCGTAGCTGACCGGGGTGTCCGCGGAGAATTCTCGGACCTGCAAAATCCTTCCCCGGAGGGCCATCACCGGCCTGAGGGGGACGGAATGAGGGAACTCCGGCGACGGAAGCCCTCCGTAGAGCATGATCCCCGGACGCACCAAATCGAAGTGGGAATCGCGGTACCTCATCACCCCGCCACTGTTGGCGAGGTTGTTGAGGGGAAGTTCCAACCCCATGACTCGACCGGTGGCGACAGCCCTCTTGAAACGCTCTATCTGGAGCAGGGTGAACTCCGAGGCATCCTCATCGACGGAGGAAAGGTGGGAGGTCAGTCCCTCCACGAAGAGCGTGCTCGACTCCATCAGGTTTCTCAAAAAAGGCCCCACATCTGCGCAGGGAACACCAAGGCGGCCCATCCCTGTGTCCACCTTCACATGCACCCTCAGCTTCCTTCCCCTCCTCAAGCACTCGGAAGCAAGCAGTTCGCATGCCTCCATGTCGTACAGCACGGGCGTGAGGTCCTTTTCCACCGCCTCCGCCGCATCTTCCCTGGTCCGGATCCCGCACAGAATCATAATCGGGGATCTTATGCCGTTCTTCCTCAGTTCAAGGGCCTCAGTGAGATGAGCTACCCCGAGGCAATCGATTCCACTTCCCTCCAGGACACTCGATACGGGGATGAGTCCATGACCATAGGCATCGGACTTCACGACGCCCATCACCTTCGTCCCGGGACGAACCAGACGCCTCACCTCGTTCAGGTTGTGTACGAGCGAGGAAAGATCAATTCTGACCCTGTTCGGAGGTCTGACCACGCACTGCCACTCGATCGAAAAGGGAGTTTCGTCCCGGCTTTCATCCACCAGCCATGGGCTACAGCAGGAAACGTTCACGATCACGTCATTTCGCTGAGCCCCTATTCATTGCCCTTCGCCTGGAAGCCACCGGTTCCAGAGTGGTCTCAAGCTAACTCTTCTCCATGCATATATCAAGTACTATGTACACACAGGAAAGCCCTCCTCGCCTGACGCCGCGATGCGCCGCGACGCTGGGGATCCAACAGGAATGCGATTGTAAGGAAGCGAAAATTCTGATAGGAGAAAATGGTTTGACATGGCCGTTCATTTTAATTATTTTCTTTATTTTGGTAAAATTCCCTGGATGTTCGACGTAAACGAATACGACTACGACCTGCCTGAGCACCTGATTGCCCAGGCGCCTGCCGAAATGCGTGACCTTTCGCGGCTCCTTGTCGTAGATCGTAACCGGATAGCCTTTTCAGATCAGCACTTTTTCGATCTTCCGCGGCTGCTCAAACCCGGGGATCTGCTGGTGGTCAACAATACCAGGGTGGTGCCGGCCAGGCTTTTCGGTCGTAAGGAGAGCGGCGGGCAAGCCGAAATCCTCGTGCTGGAACATCCCCGGCCCGAGTCCGACGGCGGGAAATCCCGCTTCTGCCTCCTGAAGTCATCGAAAAGGCCGAAAGAAGGCAGCTTGCTGTTCTTTGACAAGGGTGTGACCGCCGTGGTGGAGGAAGTAACGAACGACGGCCTGCTCCAAGTCCGGTTTGAGTATCTTCCCTCCCTGGAGCAATATTTGGAAGAGGAAGGAGCCATGCCCGTCCCTCCTTACATCAGGCGTAAGGACCGGGAGGACCGGGCAAGCCTGGATAAGGAGAGATACCAGACGGTCTTCTCCAAGGTGAGGGGCGCGGTTGCGGCACCCACGGCGGGCCTTCATTTCACGGAGGAACTGGGCGAGAAACTGGCCGAGAACGGGATCAGCCTTGCAGAAATTACCCTTCATGTGGGATATAGCACCTTCCGGCCGGTGAGGGCCCGGGATATCCGGGAGCACAGCATTGGTGAAGAAGAGTTCCGCATTGAAGCGCCCGCTGCAGCGGCGATCAACAAGGCGACACATCAGGGCCGGCGGGTCATCGCTGTCGGGACGACCGTGGTGAGAGTCCTTGAAACGGTCGCGCAGATGAGGGGCACGATGACGCCCATGAGAGGGAAGACGGATCTTCTCATCACCCCCGGGTACTCCTTCAGGGTGATCCAAGGGCTCATTACCAATTTCCACTTGCCCCGCTCTTCCCTGCTCTTTCTGGTCTCCGCCTTTGCGGGGAGGGAACGCATCCTCATGGCTTATCGGCATGCGGTGCAGGAGTCGTATCGGTTTTACAGTTATGGGGATGCCATGCTCATTGTGTGATGGGACGTCTCTGCACGTATGGACTTCAAGGTTCTCTGCAAATCCCCTGCCAGCCGGGCCAGGGTCGGCAAGATCCGGACACCTCACGGAGAATTTGAGACTCCCGTGTTCATGCCCGTTGGAACCCAGGGCTCCGTCAAGGCGCTCACGCCGGATGACCTTGAAGAAATCGGCGTCAGGATCATCCTGGCCAACGTTTATCACCTGTTCCTGAGGCCCGGCTATCGACTCATCGGAAAGATGGGGGGGTTGCATGCGTTCATGAATTGGAAAGGCCCCATTCTGACGGACAGCGGGGGTTTCCAGGTGTACAGCCTCTCCGGCCTGCGGTCGATATCCGATGAGGGGGTAACCTTTCGGTCTCATCTGGACGGTTCACGGGCTTTTCTGGGACCTAGGGAGGCCATGACGATACAGAAGGTTCTGGGTGCGGATGTCAGCATGTGCCTCGATGAATGCGCGCCCTACCCTGCAGGGCACGACTACGTGGCGAACTCCGTGCGCCTGACCACCCTTTGGGCCGCGGCCTGCATGGAACACAGGGAAGAAAACCAGGCCCTTTTCGGAATCGTCCAGGGCGGTACCTATCTTGATTTGAGAGAAAGGAGCGCAAGGGATCTGGTCGCCATGGGCTTCGACGGATACGCCCTGGGAGGCCTGTCTGTGGGTGAAGGGAGGGAAACCAGGAACCGCGTTATCCGGGGCACCGTCGAGTTCCTCCCCTCGGACAAACCGGCCTACCTCATGGGGGTGGGCAAACCCGAGGATATCCTGGACGCGGTATCCTGGGGTGTGGACATGTTCGATTGCGTCATGCCCACACGGAACGCCAGGAACGGGACCCTCTTTACCGGCACAGGCAGGCTGGTCATCAAGAACGCCCGGTATGCTGACGACGAGAGGCCCATCGAGGAGGATTGCGGGTGCTATACCTGTACCCACTTCTCAAGGGCCTACCTGAGACATCTTTTCATGGCCAGAGAGCTTTTGGTTTACAGGTTGAACAGCATCCATAATCTCTACTATTATAGCCGCCTGATGGCCGACATCAGGAAGGCCCTTCGGGATGGAAGTTTTGAGGATTTCCGCAGGGCCTATGATGAACAAATGAGAGACATGCCGGGGGATTCGGCTACGGAATAACCCCATCACCCATCACTTCATTCCGACTGCATTCTTGAAGCGAAGGGATGACGAGGTGGGGTCACGAGTTAAGGAGAGGAGGTTTCGGGATGGACTATCTAGCGTACGCCATGGGATCCGGTGGTGCAGGAGGGGCAAGCCAGGGAGGCGGCTTGGGCGCCTTCGTTCCCCTGATTCTCATGTTCGTCATCTTCTATTTCCTGCTCATCCGGCCCCAGCAGAAGAAGGCCAAGCAGCACAAGGTCATGCTCTCTGCGATGAAGAAGGGGGACAGGGTGATCAGTTCCGGTGGGCTCCATGGTGTGGTAACAGGGATCACGGACGAGGTAGTGACCATGGAGATCGCCCCGAAGGTGAGGGTGAAGGTTTCGCGCTCATCCATAGCCGGTGTGTTCAGCGTGGGCGGGGTGGCCAAAAAAGAGGAGGGCTGAGCCCAGAGCGGGTAAGGGACATTCACGGATCGCACCCATGCGGATCTAACCATCAAGGAGAGTTCTGTGGCAAAAAGTATAGGTTGGCGCGCTGCAATCGTCATCATATTGATCCTCGTCTCTTTTGTCTACCTCACTCCTTCCCTCACCCGGGAGCTTCCTCCCTGGTGGATGGGCTTTCTCCCAAACGAGAGGATCCACCTGGGGCTGGATCTCCAGGGTGGCGTCCATCTCATCCTGGCCGTGGAGGCGGAAAAGGCCGTGGAGAGCCACCTGGAGAGGGTGCTGGAGGATCTGAAGCAGGACCTTCGAAAGCACAAGATTCGGTACGGGGAACTCAAACGAAACGGGACCACCGGGATCCTGCTCACCCTCCTGAGGGAGGAGGATGGAAAAATTTTTGCGGACCAGATCGAGGCCCACTATCCCGATTTGAAGCTGCAACCCGTGACCAGGTCGGAGGCGGGTTTCCTTTACCCCATGGCCCTCGCCAGCCAGGCAAAAAGCCAGATCATGAAACTGGCCGCTGACCAGGCCTTGGAGACGATCCGTAATCGCGTTGACCAGTTTGGGGTGAGCGAGCCGGATATCCGGCCTCAAGCGGAACACAGGATTCTGGTTCAGCTGCCGGGCATCAAAGACCCTGAGAGGGCCAAGGAACTGATCGGGAAGACGGCTCTTCTGGAATTCAAACTCCTCGACGAGGAAAACAGTCTGGAGGAAGCCCTGAAGGGGAGTGTCCCTGTGGGGGGTGAAATCCTTTACCAGAATGCTGTGGACCAAAGAACGGGCCAGAAGAAACGAGTCCCGTACCTCCTCAAGAGAAGGACCCTCATCACCGGGGAATACATCACCGACGCACGGGTTCAAATCGACAGCCAGTATGGAGAACCTTACGTCTCCCTCTCCTTTGACTCCCGCGGGGCCAGGCTTTTTGAAAGGATTACCGGGGAGAACATCGACAAAAGGCTGGCCATCGTGCTGGACGGAAATGTTTACTCAGCCCCGGTCATCCGGGACAGGATCTCCGGTGGGAAGGCCCAGATCACCGGCAGCTTCACCATGGAGGAAGCCAAGGACCTTGCCATCGTGCTCCGGGCCGGAGCCCTGCCCGCCCCGGTGAAGATCCTGGAGGAAAGGACGGTGGGTCCCTCCCTCGGGAAAGACTCCATTGATCAGGGTTTCCATTCCATGCTCGTCGGTGGGATCATCGTGCTGATCATGGTGGCCTTCTACTACCGCCTCTCCGGGTTGATCGCCTGCGGGGCGCTCCTGCTGAACATCCCTTTCATTATGGCCGGACTTGCCGCATTCGGAGCCACCCTTACCCTCCCGGGCATTGCAGGAATTATCCTGACCATCGGCATGGCCGTGGACGCCAATGTTCTGATCTACGAAAGAATCAGGGAGGAAGCGAGGTTGGGTAAACCGGTGAGGGCGGCCATGGAGGCCGGGTTTGCAAGGGCCATGGTGACCATCCTGGATTCCAATATTACCACCCTCATTGCCGCGCTGGTCCTCTTCCAGTTCGGAACCGGGCCCATCAAGGGCTTTGCCGTCACCCTCACCATCGGCCTTATCTCCAACATCTACACAGCCGTATACGTGGTGAGAATCGTCTTCGATTATCTATACGTGCACAGGCGCTGGAAGAAGATCAGCATTTGAGCGGGAGTCAGTTCATGGAAATCTTCAAACCGGGAATCAATCTCAATTTCGTTGGCACAAGATATGTCGCCATGGTCATTTCGGGGGCGGTAATCCTCACCACCATCCTCCTTCTCCTGTGGAGGGGGGGGCCCAACTACGGGGTGGATTTTGCGGGCGGCGTCGTCATCCAGGTCAAACTGCAAAAAAAGCACAGCCCGTCCGAAATCAGAGACGCCCTCAAAGGAATCGGACTTGAAGACAGCATCATCCAGGAGTTCGGGGAAAAGGGCCAGTTTGAGTACCTCATCCGGGTGACCAAGACCGACATCCAGTTGACCGGCCTGGACAACAAGGCCAAAAAGGCCCTCACGGCCCGACTGGGCGAAGGGGTGGAACTGAGACGCGTGGAGATGGTGGGGCCCCAGGTGGGTGAAGATCTCAGGAAAAAGGCCCTCTATGCGGTTTTCTATGCCGTGCTCATGATGGCCGTCTATATTTCGGGCCGATTTGAGCACAAGTGGCTCATGAGCATCGCCATGGCCGTTTCCCTTATTTTGGCCGTTTCCCTCGCCTCCGTATTCGGCGTAGGAGTGACCTGGCTGATCGTGATCGCCCTCGCCGTGACCCTTGCGATGTGCTGGTTCATGAATTTGAAATTTGCTTTGGGAGCGATCGTCTCCATCATCCATGACGTCATTGTCGTTATCGGGGCCTTTGCCCTCACCGACCGGGAGATTTCCCTTACGATTGTGGCCGCCTTCCTGACCATCGTTGGATACTCCCTGAACGACACAATCGTGGTCTTCGACCGCATCAGGGAGAACATCGGGAAGTTGCGCAAGAGGACACTCTCAGAGATCATGAATATCAGCATCAATGAGACCCTCAGCCGGACCATTCTGACCGGCACAACCACTCTGGTCGTCCTCATCGTTCTGCTCATTCTCGGAGGACCGGTCATCCATGATTTCGCCTTTGCCCTGCTCGTAGGGATCATCACCGGCACCTACTCCTCGATCTATGTGGCAAGTCCGGTTCTTCTGTTTTGGGAAGCCAAACCCTCCGGCAGGGTTAACGGGAACAGGGCCTTCAAGGTGAAGGAATAGGGTTGGTCAGAAAAACCAGGAGAAAGCCCCGGCAAAACAGAAAGGCCTTTTGGCTGATCATCCTGCTGAGCCTCGGGGCCTTTTCCGTGGTATGGTGGGTCTGGCCTGGCCTGTATAGCGTTTCTCCCCGATTCGACTCCATGCTTCTGCAAAAGAACGACGAGCGCTTGAGGCTGCTCAACGGAGACACCCTCTCCCTCCACCCCCACGACAGGATTCAGATCATCAAGTTAACCACGAGCATCTCCTTCAATATCGGCGTTCGCCTCTTCGCGTCCGGACTCGATATCAACGCTCTTACCCATGAAAAACTCTCAATCGCAAACCTGCTTCCCAAAGGGACCTCGAATGGGGAGCGGCGTTTCAGGGTTCGCGTGATGCACCGCAATCAGGACCTAGGCCACATCGACATCCTGGTCCGGCCCTTTGTGGAGGACTGGCTGGAGAAAGCGGAGCGGATGATCGAGCCAGCCCGAAAAATCGAGGTTCTGGAAGAGGCCCTCAAGACGGTGCCCCAGGACAGACGCATCAAGGCAAGGCTTATCGAGGAATACTGCTCTCTGCAGAAATGGCCGGAGGCTGCCCGGCTCCTCGAAGCCATGTTCAAGGACAAGCCGGACCCCCGCATTCTGAGCGATCTCGTGGAGGTTTACGAGGCCATGAACCATACGGCAGGCCTTCTGTCCTCTCTCAAGAGGCTCCTGGAGATCCAGCCGGGGGATGACAAGATCCGCCTCCGGTACGCCTCCACCCTGGAAAAGGCCGGCAGGAGCGGAGAGGCCCTTGTTCAGTACGAAGAGCTTCTCAGGCGGGTGGAAGGGGAGGAAAAGCTGCCTCTCCACAAGACCCTGGGATACATCTATTCCCGGATCGGGGAGAACCCCAGGGCGATCCAGCACTATGAGAAGGCACTGGAACTGGACAGTGGTGACCCGAATCTTTACTACAACCTGTCGAGCCTCTATGACAGGGTAGGCGACGAAGAGAAGTCCAACTTCTGTCTCAGGGAGGCCATCCGCCTCAGGCCGGAGGACGATGATGGCCGCATGAGGCTTTCGGAGCACCTTCTGAGCAGAGGACGACCAGAGGAGGCGGAGAAATACCTGGCCGAGGTGCTCCAGAGGAATCCCAATTCCATGAAAGCACTGCTTCTCATGAGCCATATCGCCGAGAAGAGAAAGGAGACGACCAGACTCAAGGAGGTATACAGCCGGATTCTCTCCCAGGATCCGGGCAATGAGAACGTGATGTACAATCTGGGGGTTCTGGAGTATGAGTCGGGCAATCAGGCAGGCAGCCTGCCCTACCTCGAGAAATATGCCATGATCCACCCTGAGGACCCCACGGTGCACGGCTTCCTTTTCAACATTTACAGGGAGCTGAAGAAGGACGACCTGGCCTTCAAGGAGGCCCGGACCCTCGTGACCCTGAACCCCAACGATGCGGAACCCTACCATTTTCTCTTCAAGTACCTGAACAACCGAGGCGACGATGAAGGAATCCTGGAGGTCATGAAGTCCGGCGTTCAGTCCCTCCCCGAAAATTTGGACCTCAGGAAATACATGGTCTTCGCCTATCTGAAGACAGGGAGGGAGGGCCTCGCCATCGATCAGATGAAGGAGATGGTGAAAATCACACCCAATGACGTCACCCTGCTTCTTCAGCTTGCCAGGCTTCAGGAAGAGCAGGCAAAGAACACCGAGGCCATGGAGACCTACAGGAAGATACTGGCGGTCTCACCGGGCCACGAGGAGGCTGGTGAGGCCTACCTCAGACTCAGGCTGAAAGGGCTGCCGGGTGAGTGAGGCAAGTCGGAAAGTCCACTATCATGTGGCGGCGGGCATGATCTGGAAGGACGGCAGGGTCCTGATCACGAGAAGACCCAAAGGCAGCCACATGGAAGGATTGTGGGAGTTTCCCGGCGGCAAGAAGGAAGAGGGTGAAACCCTGAGGGAATGCCTGGAAAGAGAAATCAGGGAAGAACTAGGCGTTGATGTCCGGGCGGAGGAGTTCCTCGCCCGGGTGGATCATGAATACGAAACCAGGTCCATCTCTCTCCATCTGTTCCGCTGCTCACCGCCGGAGCAGGTACCCGTGCCGCTCGGGTGCGAGTCCATCCTCTGGGTCCGCCCGGAAGAACTGGGGCAACACTCCATGCCAGCGGCGGACCAGCGGCTGCTTGATTGGATCGCAGACCATCCCCTCTCCTAGCGGCCGAGCAAGCTCCTCGCCACAATGAGCTTTTCGACCTCCTTGGTTCCTTCATAGATCTCCACGATCTTGGCGTCCCGGTAAATTCGCTGCACCTTGTATTCGTCGATGTACCCGTACCCGCCATGCATCTGGAGCGCCTCGTCGGCGCAATGGACCGCCATCTGCCCGGAAAACCACTTCGCCATGGCGGTCAGGGCATGGTCCATTTTCCCCCGGTCGGTCAGCCATGCCGCTTCGTAGTAAAGATTCCGGGCGGCGCGAATCATGGTTGCCATCTCGGCGACCTTGAACTGGTTGACCTGAAAGGAGGCCAGGGGCACCCCGAACTGAACCCTCTTCTTTGTGTGTCTGATGCTCTCCTCCAGGGCGGCCCGGGCGATCCCCACCGCCATGGCACAGATGTGGAGTCTCGTCAGGTTGAAGAACGCCATCAGTTCCTTGAATCCATGCCCCAGGGTTCCCACCAGGTTGGAGGCTGGCACCCTCACGTTGGAAAAGGAGACCTCCGCCGTGTCATTGGCCCTGATTCCCAGCTTGCCGTGAAGCTTGTTCGCTTCATACCCCGGTCTATCCGTCTCCACCACGAAAAAGGAATGTCTCCGGTGTCTCTCCGGATTGTCGGGATCGGTCAGGCAGAAGACATTCAGGTAATTTGCAATGGTCCCGTTGGTGATGAACATCTTGGAACCGTTGATGATGTACTCCTCCCCTTCCTTCACCGCCGTGGTGCCGGCCATGGTGACATCCGAACCCGCGTCCGGTTCGGTGATGGCCGTGCCGATGACGGCCTCCCCCGCGACCAGTGGAGGCAGATACCTCTTCTTCTGTTCCTCTGTTGCGAACAGTTGCAGAAGTTCGGCACCGAAGGTGGAGGTGATCACGGCGTTGGCCATTCCCGCATCCACGGCCCAGAACTCCTCGGTGATGAGGCAGTGTTCGAAGAACCCCAGACCCGCCCCGCCGTAAGCTTCGTCGATGAATACGCCCACAAAGCCCAGGTCACAGGCCTTCTTCCGGATGGCTGGATCGAAAGTCTCGTTTCTGTCGAACTCCTGCGCCTTTTCCGGAAACTCGCCCAGGGCGAATTCTCGCGCTGCCTTCTGGATATCCTTCTGTTCCTTGGTCAATTCGAAGTCCATCAATACCACACCTCCCGCTCAGATCAAGACTCACCCGGCGCGTATCGCATAATCCAGACCCCGGCCGCAGCCGACTCCGGTTTCTGCTTGCTCCTTACCGCTTGCTGCCTATTTCTTCAGCTTCCCCTTCAGGGCCTCCGCAATCTTGAACAGATCTTCCACGACACCGAAGTGGGCGACTCTGAAAATAGGTGCCTTCTTGTCCTTGTTGACGGCGATGATGGTACCGGCACCCGTGATGCCTGCCACATGCTGGAATGCACCGCTGATGCCCAAAGCGAGGTAGACCTTGGGCTTCACCGACTTTCCCGAGGTGCCCACCTGGTGGTACTTGGGCAGCCAGTTCTTGTCCACCACGGGACGGGAACACGAGAGGGTGCCGCCCATGAGGTCGGCCAATTCTTTCATCACGTCCACGTTCTCCTGCTCCGCGATCCCACGGCCGACGGAGACCAGCAATTCCGCCTGCGTGATGTCCACATCCCCTGCAGGAGTCTCCTCGAAGGCAACAAACTGCCTCCTTGACTCGGGGAGGTCGGCAGGCAACCCCTTCCTGATCACCTCAGCCCTGCGGTCTCCCACCCTGTCCGAAGGGAAGGCCCCCCCCCTCACCGTGATGATGTAACCTTCCGACTCCCTGAAGGACACCTTCTGAAAGAGTTTCCCGGTGTAGATCTGCCGCACGACCTTGGGTCGCTCGTCTTCCACGAGAATGTCCACACAGTCCGTGGCGATGGGATATCCCGTCCGCACCGAGAGAGACGGACCCATGTCCATCCCCCACGGAGTATGCCCTATGATGGTGATGAAAGGACGGTATTCCTTGATCAGGGATTCCATGACCCCGGTGTATATTTCCGCGTTGAAGTCTTTCAGGCTTTCATCTTCCACAGCGATGACCTTGTCCGCCCTCTCGGCGATCTCCTGGACGAAAGGCTCGTCCTTCCCCCCCATCAACACGGCGGTCAGGGGGCATCCGAGTCTCTGACAGAGGTCATGGGCCTTCCATAATGCCTGAAAAGAGACCTCTCTCACTCCACCCTGCCTGTGTTCAATGACGACGAATACCTCTGCCATTATAGACTCACCCCCTTTTCCTTCATGATCCTGAGGATTTCTTCCGCAACGGTGGCCGGATCCCCTTCGATGATCTCTGCCCCTGCTGTTTCGGGCGGCAGGAACAACTCCTCCACCACCGTCCTTACAGACAGGTCATCCACGGCAAGCCCGAGGTCCTGTATCGGAACAACATTCAGCTCTTTCTTGGCCGCTTTTCTGATCCCCATGATGGAGACGTACCTCGGCTCGTTGATTCCGGTCTGGATGCTCAGCAGGGCGGGAAGCCTGATCCTGCAAACCTCGTCCGTGCCGCCCTCCAATTCAATATGGACGGTCAGTTCGCGTCCTTCAGATTCCACGCGGGTCACCACGGCGGCATGTGCGACGCCGAGAAATTCGGCGAGCATGATCCCCACGGCACCCTCATTGGAATCGTCCGCCTGCACCCCCGTCAGGATGAGGTCTGAGGGAATCCCTTTGATGACGGCCGCCAGAACCTTGGAAATTACGAAGGGCTCCAGCACCGTATCTCCGGGGTCAACCCTGACAGCCTTGTCGGCACCCATGGCGAGACATCGACGGAGGACCTCCTCGTCGTCTTCCGTCCCAATGGTAACGGCGGTGACGGTCCCCCCGAATTTCTCCTTCAGCAGAATCGCCTCCTCGATCGCATAATTGTCCCACTCGTTGATGACATAGGCGAGCATATCCTTGCGCACGTCCTTCTTCTGTGCGTCGATTTCCAGATCCACCTCCTGTGTCATGGGGACGCGCTTGACACACACCACGATTTCCATTCCT
>JAFGPH010000508.1 GCA_016926135.1 Deltaproteobacteria bacterium | reverse complement strand
CTGGGCATGGAAAGCGTTCGTGCCATGAAAGAGGCGGGCTGCGTGTACCTGGCCTTTCCCGGAGGCGGGAGCCCTCTCTTGAGCGCCTCGATCAGGGAGTGTGTTTCAGTAGGATGGAAAGACCTGATCGCCCATTACCGGCTGGTACGATTGCGGGTGGAGGCCTTGGGACCGGCTGTGGTGGCCATTGATGCCCATGGCAACAGCATGTACGAGAAGGTGCGGGCCCGGATGGAGCAGGGTTTCACGCGGATTCTGGAAGATCTGCGTGCCTCTGCACCGAATCCCAGTCTCCTCTCGGACAAATAGATCCTGCTCAGGGCAAAGGGGGAAGCCTGTCGGCCTTCCCCCTTCCCTTCACGGGATCAGGCGGTAGGGCAAGGCCCGCTTGGTCCACTCGCTTTCCGGATACTCGGCCTGAAGCTTTTCGTAGGCCTGTTTCAGTGGCTTGGGATCCTGGGTGCTCTTGTAGAGGCTGACCCCGCGGAGGAAGATCGCCTCGGGCGCCGCGTCGCTCTTCGGGTACTCCTTCAGGATCGCGTCAAGACTCCTGAGGGCCTCTTCGAACTCCTCGTGGTCGAAGTGGATCTTGCCCCTCCCCAGGAGCAGGGACGGCACCAGTTCCTCGGGCGGCAGAAATCCCACGGTGCGATGGTGTTCCTTGCCTTCGCTGTCCAGCGTGACCAGGGTGGGGGTCCACTTCACCTGGAACTGCTCTGCCAGGGGTCTGTGGTCGTGGGGCAGCCTCACGGCCACAACGTTCTCCGTGAGGAAATCCACGACCTTGGGTTCCGGGAACGTAACTGCTCCCATCTGCTGGCAGCCGATTCAGCCCGGGTTGAAGAAGTCCAGAAGCACAGGCTTCTTTGCAGCCTTTGCCTTTACCAGTGCCCTTTCAAGGTCACTTTCCCACGAAATCTCCTTTGCCATGTTCAGCCTCCTTTTCATGAGGGTTGGTTGCAAGATAGGATATACCTGGAACGCGACGCAGGCACTTTTCAGGAACCCATCTTCCTCGGGTGACGGAAAGTGCCCTGCCACCGTGGAATCCCACAAGAATGATCTTATATTGTTTCACAGCCAAAATCCACTTTCTCCATCTGGGTCATCCCCCCGGCGTACCGTGTTCAAAGCAAACCGCCGGTTCAGGGGGTGGATCAGACCCCAAAGACGTGAAAGGAGTCTTCACCATGGGCATCACCAGAAGAGGGTTCATGAAGAGCATCGGCGTCATGGGGGCCGCCGCGTCGGCCTTTCCCACGATTCTCATACCCAAAGCGAGGGCCGCCTGGGCCCGAAAGACCGTCGTTCACCCCAACGTGGACAATCTCAGGGTCGTGACCATCACCGATCCTGCCATGACCAGGCCGGATGACCCCGGCATTTCCTGGGACCGACAGGAAGAACTGGTCAACGCAGGGGTGGTGCGGGAAAACCTCCATAAGCTCGCCTGCGGGCTTGCCAGGGCCGGGAAGGAGGAAGATGCATGGAAGACCATCTTCATCAAACCGCCCAGGAAATCGTGGTCCGACACGGTGGTGGCCATCAAGACGAACCACATCTCGCGCCAGCACACCCGCAGCGCGGTCATGGCCGGGCTCTGCCATGCCATGACGGACATCCTGGAGATCAAGCCTTCCAACATACACATCTATGATGCCTGCCATGGCCGTTCCATGGAGAGAGACACCCCCTTCAAGGGGCTTCCCGAGGGGACTCGCATTGAAAACACCTGGGGAGGATCGAACACCCTCACTTCCGTTCCCAGGCCCTGGGAGGCAGAGGACGGGAAGGCCCGCTGCCTGGAACACCTCGTGAAGGGGTCGGTAGACATCCTGGTGAACATCTCCATGTGCAAGGGCCACAGTTCCAAGTTCGGGGGTTTTACCATGACCATGAAGAACCACTTCGGCACCTTCGATCCCGGGCACGGGCACCAGCAGGGGGCCGAGGACTACATCCTCGCCATCAACCAGACCCCGGAGATCCTGGGGACCATGGACGGAAAGACCGGCAAGGTCCTCTATCCCCGCCAGCAACTCTGTATCGTGGACGCCCTCTGGTCCAGCAGGCACGGTCCCAGCGGGAACCCCGGCCAGCAGTCGAACCTCCTGGCCATGGGGGTCCTCTCCCCCGTGGTGGACTACCAGTTGGCCACCAGGTTCCGGGGAGAAAGCATGGGCTGGGAGTACAATCCGAAGATGACCCGGAGAATGCTGACCGAGTTCGGGTACACAGAGGCGGATCTGCCTGAGGGCGGCAAGCTGCTGGAGCTATAGGTCGTATAGGCCTTATAGGACTTATAGTTCCCACGAAAGGCCTCACAACACCATGGCAAAGGAAAAGCACCCAATCACCCAGGCCATACGCGCCCTCAAGGAGCACGGCGCAAGCTATGTGCTCCGCCCCTACCCCTACCAGGAAAAGGGTGGCACCCCTGTAGCGGCCAGGGAACTGGGGGTAGAAGAGCACGAGGTCATCAAGACCCTGGTGATGGAGGACGAGGCCGGGAACCCTTTCCTGATCCTCATGCACGGCGACCGCGAGGTCTCGACCAAGAACATGGCCAGATTCCTGGCCGTGAAGAACGTGAGACCCTGCGACCCGGAAACGGCCAACCGTCACACGGGATATGTGGTGGGCGGTATCTCGCCCTTTGGGACGAGGAAGAGACTGCGGATTTACGTGGAGGCCTCGATCCTAGATCTGCCCCGGATCTTCATCAATGCCGGAAGGAGGGGGTTGCTGGCTAAGATGTCACCCGGGGAACTCGCAAGGGTACTTAAGCCCTTGCCTGTCAACGTCGCCGTTTGAAAGGCTAAGCCCGGACATCCTTCACCCAGTACACGGGGACAGGTCCCTTCACGTTTTTGAGTTCCCGCTCGCCCAGGAACTCGCACTCGAAATCCCCCCGCACGTATGCGTGGGTGTCCGGGCCTATGTAGAGGCGCGTGCCCCCGGAGAGGGCCCCGATCCTGGCGGCCAGCACGGTCACCATCCCGGAGGCGGTGTACGTCCATCGCTCTCCGGCAAGGCTCTTCATCTTGGTCGAACCCACATACGCCCGGCCGGAGTTGATCCCCAGGTGGAGATCCACCCCTCCCCAGGGGTAGGAGACCTCCTGGTTCATCCTGTGGTTCTCCGCAATGATTTCCATAGCGGCGGCCACGGCCTCCCTTGCATGGGACTCCACCTCCCCCTCCTTGAAGATGACCATCAGCCCGTCCCCTGCAACCTCATTCACCTCTCCCCCGTGCCTCTTGACGCACTCGAGGTATTCCGAGAAATGGCACTCCACCATGTCGTTCACCAGCCTCTGGTCAAATCCTTCCGTAATTGCCGAAAAACCCTGGATGTCGATGAACAGGATGGTCACCTCCGTGGGCACCTTCTCCAGGTTCACCCTGTCCGGGTCCTGCTCAACCATCCTGGCCACGGAGGAAGGCACGAACTTGGTCAGCTGGCTCTTCACCTTCTCGAGGGTTTCAATATCGAGCAGGGTCTGTTTCAGCCTCTCCGAGTAGCCCTTGACTTGCTCGTAGAGCTTGGAGTTCTCGAGGGCAATGGCCACATAGTGAGACATGGATTTGAGCAGTTCCACGTCGTCGTCGGTGAAGTCGCCCCGTTCCTTGTTGAGGGCCTGCAGCGCCCCGATACAGTCCGTTTTCTGGTTGAACAGGGGGACGCACAGGATGTTTCTCGTCCGGAATCCCGATTTCTTGTCCACCTCCGAGTAAAAGCGCTGGTCCCTGTAAGCATCGTTGATCAGGAGGGGCGACCTGTTCTGGAAGACCCACCCCGCCACACCGTGCCCTGATGGAATCCGGATCTCATTCTGCCTCATGCCCGTGGCCACCAGCGACCACAGCTCGTCGCTGTTTTCATCATAGAGAAACACCGTGCTTCTCTGGGTCCCCACCATCTGGTTCGTCTGATCCATGACCACCTCGAAGAGGGGGATGAGATGCATTTCCGAGGTAAGGATCTGCCCCACGTTGAAGAGCAGGACGTGTTTCTGAAGTCTCTCCCTGAGGAGAAAATCCTCTTTCCTTCGCCCGATTCCCCTTCCTTCGGGGATTCCCGCTTCGATTGCGCCCATGAGCGTCCTCCACCCGTTATCATTCGGCCGGCGGCCGTTCTGCCACCGACCCGATCGGGGAAATGGAGTCGTACGAACGCTGGCAGCATAAGGTTTTTGCTGCCGGTTGTCAATTCCATCGCACCGTGCCAGATGTCTATTGACCTTTGACACCCCACCCGGTTACCCCTATACTGATTCAGGCATCCGCGTTACCGAGCACCTTCAGAGGAGATCGGAGCCGTTTTCTTATGACCAAAAGCCGGATTTCCATGGATGACATCGCTGTTCAGGACTGGACCTTCCTGCAGAACGTTCGCTGCCCCGGGCTCACGGCCGACATTGCCGAGATCGAACGTCTGAAAAGGGAAATACCCCGGACCGCGCGTCTGCATCTGTACAAGACCAGAACGCTGTGCCTCTGGGCGGCCTTCATCGGGGGCACCGGAACGGGGAAATCCACCCTCTTCAAT
The DNA here is from genome assembly GCA_016926135.1 of Deltaproteobacteria bacterium. The sequence continues at coordinate 6,361 of JAFGPH010000508.1, read as the reverse complement.
GCCCTCTGCAATCAGTCCCTCAGCGCCACCGGCGTGGAACGCCCCAAAACCGGCGGTCCGATTGTCTTTGCCCACAGGAACTGTCTCATGGAAGGGGGTTTTCCACTTGATGAACCTGAGCCTTCCAGGCAAAGCACGGAGGGGGCCGACTTCGCACCGGTTTCAGGTACGCCGGGCCGGCTGTTGATCCTGGAACACGGGAGCCTTGACCTCGGGGGCTTGGTGCTGGTGGACACGCCGGATCTTGACAGCGTTGAGACGGTCAACCGTCAGAGCGCCCGTGACCTCTGCCGCATCGCCGATGTGGTCGTGTTTGTGACCAGCGAGGAGAAATATGCGGACGAGATCCCGAACGCCTTTCTTGCACGCATGCTCGAAGAGGGAAAGACGTGTTTCTTCCTCCTGAACAAGGCGCAACACCCGACCTCCGAATCCGAGGTGAGGCAGGTCCTGGAGGGTCACGGCATACGCCTGGACCGGGCCGTGCTGTGGATCATCCCCTTCGTGCGCTCGCCCGGCCCCGAGGAGATCTCTAGGGCCCCCCGATTCCTGGATTTCAGGGATCGTCTCCTCTCCGAGACCCGGTCCCCGCGGCTCAAAGAGATCCGCGACCGGGAGATCTCGAATCTTGTCCGAGCCATGGAAAGGGGCACGGCGGGCCTCGCCGAAATGCTGGCCCGGGAGAACGAGAGTGCCAGCGACTGGCTGGATCGGCTGCGGACACTTCATGAGCGGAGCGCCTCCGAACTCCTGGAGGGCATGAAGAACCGCTTCGCATCCGGTAACAGGGACGACCTGAACCGCAAGATCCGCTCCCTCTTCACCCGATACGATGTCCTGGCCGGACCGCGGCGCTTCATCCGGAGCCTCCTCCTCACCCCTTTCCGGCTCCTCGGCCTCGTTGGAAGCGGCCGTGACCCGTCCTCCGGGGAGGCCCTCGAGAAGGTGCGTCAGCAGCTTGATCTCACACCGGTCCTGCGCAACATGGAAAGGTTCCATGTGCGTGTGCTTCAGGATCTCTCCCCGCCCGATCCGTCCTCCCCGCTCTCACAGGCATTGCGAAGGCCGGAGACGGCCCTGGACCGAGGGGAGATCCAACAGCGCCTCTGGAATGCCCACGAGGCCACTGAGACCTGGCTCAAGGAAACCTTTCACGAACTCTCCAGGGGCCTCCCGCTCACCAAGAGATGGGGGATCTACACCACGTCCGCTCTCTGGGGGGTGATGATCGTCTCCTTCGAGGTGATCGTGGGCGGGGGCTTCTCGGTTCTGGATGCGGCCCTGGACTCGGCCCTCGCCCCCTTCGTCACAAAGGGCGCCGTGGAACTCTTCGCATCCCGTGAGATTCGAAAGATCGCCCGCGAACTGGCCCGGCGTCACCAGGAAGGGATTCTTTCGGTGCTGGCAGAGCAACACGACCGTTATCGCCGCTGCCTTCAGTCCCTGATGACCCCTGATGAGGTCCTGAAAAAGCTGGAGGATGCATGTAAAAACATCTCAAGCATGACCGATTCATGTAAGGTGAAGCCATGAACCGACCTCTTCAGCACCTCAAAAACGATCTCACCCGGGTGCTCGACTTCCTTGACCAGTCCCTCCCCTTTTCCCTCAGCGATGAGGAGAGGGCGAAGCTTCTCGATGAGGCCCGCGGTATTCTTCACAAACTCGACAACCTTGAAGAGAACTTCCTCACCATGGGGCTTCTTGGAGGAACGGGCGTGGGCAAGTCCACCCTCATGAACGCCCTTGCCGGCGCTGAGATCGCTTCAGCCAGCCACCGCAGACCCCATACGGATCACATCCTCATTTACCGGCACAGGGATGCAGTCCTCCCACCTGCTGCGGAACTCGACGGCGTGCCCTGGCGCGAAATCACCCACGATGTGGATGCCATCCGGCGGGTCCTGCTCTGCGACCTGCCCGACTTTGACAGCCTCGCTGGAGATCACCGCGGGCACGTCCTGCGCTTTCTGGAGCACCTGGACGTGCTCATCTGGGTCACCTCCCCTGAAAAGTACGGGGACAGCAGGTTTTACGAGTTTCTCCGGGTCGTGCCCAAGGCACAGCAGAACTTCCTCTTCGTGCTGAACAAGGTGGATCTTCTTTTTGAGGCAAAAGACATGGAGAGGGGTTACCGGGACATGTCCCTGGCGGCCGACCGGTTCAGGCAACACCTGGAGGAACAGGGCGTATCCGAACCCTCCCTCTATACCCTTTCGGCCCGGGAGGCGACCCGGTCCTTGCCCCTGTCTCCGTGGAACCAGTTCCCCTTCTTCGGCAGCCACGTGTTTCAGCAAAGGGAGATCAAGGAAATCAGGGCCATCAAGTCGGCAAACCTGGACGCGGAGGTCTTCAGGCTGGTATCGGTGCTCCAGAGCGAGGTGAAACACATGGTCGCCCTGGAGGAACAGCTCCAGGTCTCTGTGCAGGAACTGGCAAAAGAGCAGACCTTGCTCTCGGGGATTGAAAAGGAAACGATCCGCCTGTGGCTGGAAGGGGAGTGTCGGCGAAACGCACCCGGCCAAGAGGAAGACATCACCGCCCTGGTGGGGCCCGGCCACGCCCTCGCCCTCCTCTTCCAGGAACTGCGCAGGCTCGCAGGGCGGGACAAGGGGTTCGCCTTGGAACAGCCGTCTTCGGACCCGCCTGAACACGTGGCCTCGATTTTCGAGGGCCACATGGGTGAGTTGCAGGACAGGCTCAGCCGTAATATGCTTCTCCGGAACCTGCCGGCCCCGTGCATGGAAGGCCTGGAGCGGCTCCTGCACATACCCGCCAGGGTCGAGACACTGCGAAAGGATCTGGGCCGCACCCTGACCATCCATCTGCTGGAGCCCGCCACGCCTTCCTTCCGGTGGTTCAGGCTCCGCCAGTACGCCACCTACACCCTGCTATTCTGCCTTTTCCTTGGAGCCGTGGGGAGCGAGGCGGCGTGGAAAGAAATCCTGTCGCGCCCTGGCCTGGGCAGCCTTCTCCAGGTTCTCCTCTCCATCGTCCACTCTCTCTTCAGCACCCAGGGGCTGGCCGCCCTGGGAAGCTACCTGCTTCTTAATATCTACCTGGGATTCCGCTTCTATCGCGGTTACAGGAGGCTCATGGACGGCGCGGCACGGAAGACGGCCCAGGCCGCGGCAAGGGACCTCCTGGGGGTCTGGCAGGGGACCCTGGATTCGCTGTTTGAGGATCTGAAGCGGTTCAGGGAAGACATCCGCACCAGGATCGCCTCCATTGAAGCGATCAGGACGAAGTGAGAGACCACCCCCCTCACGGCCATCTTGATTGCCGGTTTCCAACGTTCAAAGGGGCCGTCGGGGGTGGTCGTACAGGCCGCAACTATTTCGCCGATCCGTCCAAGACGGGACCCGGATTCTGCGTTTTCCACAAGCAGCCCCGGGCTGCGACACCTGAAACGGGGTACAGCCCTGTCCCTGCAACGGTAAAAATTTCGATCCTACGGGGCGGCAATCGGCGAGAGATAAAGATCAGTTGCGGTCCTGAGAGACCACCCCCGACGGCCCCTCCAGCAGATCGTGTTTCGAGCGCATCTGTGGGGCGCGGCACCCCTGGTTTATTGCCCGGACCGGAACCGGTAGTAGCGCACCATCCCGGCCAGCACGCTGACCGCATCCTCGGGAGTCTGAAAGAACACCGGGTTGTGCCTCTTCCCGTCCACCCTGCGAACCACTCCCCCCTCGGTTCTGGCCATGGTGACACCGATCACCGGTTTCCCGTAAGCCTCCATGAACTCCGCCATCCGGCTGATGTATCCCTCTTCGTATTCACGGAGAAGGGTCTCCATCTGCGAGAGGAAATGGGGAGACATGGAAGGCTCAACCTCTCTCGTGGAGCGAAGCAGCAACTGGCCCAGTTCATGGCGGCCCACGATGCCGAGGCTGATCACCGCGTCGATGCCGTCCCACCGGAGCAGTTCTTCCACCGCTACGAGGGGGGCCTCCGGGTCGCGCGTACCCACCAGGTCCACCGGATTCCTCCTGCTCCAAAAAGGCGGCAGGTGGCGTCCGATGGACTCTACAATGCGATCCGGGATATCCGGGACGACAAGCCCTTTCTCGTTACACTGATCCGCAGTGACCACCCCCCACCCCCCTCCGAGGGTCACGATGCCCACCCGGTTGCCCTGCGGAAGGGGTAAAGAAGAAAACCCGGCAGAGAGATCCAGGAGTTCGGAGGGCACCGAGACCTCCAGGATGCCCGCCTGCCTGCACGCCGCGGTGAAGGTGGTCGCCTCCCCGCTCATGGCACCCGTGTGGGAAGCGGAAGCGCCCTTTCCGGCCTCGGTCCTGCCCCCTTTAAGGACGATCACGGGCTTGGTGCGATTGATCCTCCTCGATATGTCCAGGAAACGTGCTCCTTCTCTTATGCTCTCCACGTAAAGGATGATCGTCCCGGTGTGAGGGTCGCGCTCCAGGTACTCCAGGTATTCGTTGCAGGTGATCATGGCCTCGTTTCCAGACCCCACGAACAGAGAAATGCCTATGCCCTGCTGGTCAGCCCAGTGGATGAGCTGGTTTCCGAGATTCCCCGACTGGGAGATGAAGGCCACGGACCCCTTTCTGGGCCTGGCGTGGGTGCCTGTGGCGAACAGCCCCGCATGGGTGCAGAGAATCCCCATGGTGTTGGGGCCAACCAGGATCATGCCCCGTTCCTCGCATGAGGAGACAATCTGTTTTTCCAGACTTTTCCCCTTCTCTCCGGTTTCACCGAAGCCGGAGGTGACGACCACCATGCCCTTCACGCCCCTTTGCCCGCATCCCTCAACCACCTGCGGCAGGGTTTCGGCAGGGGTGGCAACGATCGCGAGATCCACCGGCTCCGGGACGTCCTGGATGCTCTTGTAGGTCGTAAGGCCGCACAGGGTCCCCCCGCCAACATTGACCGGGAAGACCTTCCCCGCATACCGGCCGGCCACGATATTGGTGAGGATCATCTGGCCCCACTTGGCCATCGTGGAAGAGGCACCTACCACGGCCACCGACGCGGGGTTGAAGACCTTGTCCAGCCCCTTCAGATCCACGGACAGCATTCCTCCTTCCGTTTCAACCGAGTTCCTGCAGTCACAATCCCGGGGAGACAGAAGTTTCTCACAGGAAAATATCGAAGTTTGGCATCATAGCACAGATTACGGAGGAATGGGGTATTGGAGTGATGGAGTACTGGAGTATTGGGGATAGAGATAACCGATTAAATTACTTGATAAACCCGGCGGGATGGATTGGCTTGAACAGAGATTGGCTTAGATTGAAGAGCCCCCTTTGTATCGGATTCTGATGCGATTTTCGTTTACGACAGCCAGCGCGCCGCGAAGCCGGTTTATCACACCAGAGGCAAGCAACCGTTCTGCCGGTTCCTTCAAGGCGGCCCACCGTTGATCCTGGAGACGAAAGACAACAACCCCGGCGTGTGATCCCAGTGGAAACGAACGTATGTCTCCAAAACCCACGTCAAAAGTCATCGGCAAACGGCCTTCCTGCAACGCCATCTTCAAGACGAGGGGTCTTCCACCCCCGAGAGCCCCTCCTCTGGGACCGTTGAAACATCGTATCCCGAAGAACGGAAAAGATGCGTGAGACCGGCTGGCATGTTTTCATCCAGTTTGATTCTCATGCAGTAATTTCCGTATGCAGAGGCTGCAACTCCTCCTCATGCGCCAGCCACGCGGCATAAGCAAGGGACGCGCGAACATCTATACCCCAATAGTCCAGATCTGGCAACCGGCGGATCGAGTTGTTCGGGCGGCTTCTTATCTCCCGCTGTTTGTTATGGCAACCCAAGACAAGCCCGGGCTGAATGATAACCCATGAAATCGCTTGACAAAAATGGAGGGGGGTGTAATCTCAACCAGAACTTGGGCCGTGTGTTAACCGATCACAGAGGTAGCCATGGAATCGAAACCGAAGCCCCACTTCTCTTGCCGGAGAGTGGGGTTTTCTCTTCTTTGATGGCCTGAGGTATGCGCCCTTTGAGATCCAGGGCACTGGACAGCGCTGCAGCAAGAGACTCGATCATGGCATCAGCCCTGAAGAACGGACACTGAGTATGTCTCGTTCTCCATCGTAGGATAACACCAAACATTGCCGGTTATCCGGTAAGTCAACCACACACAGCAGAAAAAGCTTATCAAGTCTTTTTTTATAATTTATTGATAATAAAGGAACTTAGGAGGTTACGACCCAACCCAGGGCAACGGACTCAGAAGACGTTTGTATCCCCTGCGGACATCCGTACTTTCTCGGATAACGCAGCTATCTGGAACCATAGAATCACTTGTTCCCGGCGACTCCGTCGCCGGGAATCGCGGCGCTGACTTCGTCCAGTACCTTGCCCCGGCGCTTCGCGCCGG
>JAFGPH010000507.1 GCA_016926135.1 Deltaproteobacteria bacterium | reverse complement strand
CACATAGGAAATCAACCTTGTGCCTGGGCCTCATTTGGGCCACATTTTTCACCTGCCTTGGCATACTCCTCCATGAACTTGGACCCGTCGTTGTGGGTCATGTTCGGCACATAGGAGAAGTATTTGTCGGTAATCATCTTCAGGATGGTGTGTCCCATCATCTTCTGAACCCAACCCCAGTTGCTGCCCCTGGCTGCAGAAGGTCGAGAGAGCATAGGTACCTGAAACGCCCTGATTCAAGCCTATCTGCTTTGATGAAATATGGCGGGATCCGCGGAGTAGAATTGCTTGTCACACCCTATTCGGAGGCCATGACGGGATGACCAGGGGCAGGATCAAAGACAACTAAGGGTCCAATTGCATGGTTTCCTTGATCTGAAGAAGTCTTTGTTTTAAGATTGGAACACACCAGACAGGGAGCTCCAATATGTCTATTGTGAAGAAATACATCGTAGATGAGCAGGGGAAAGCCAAAGAGGTTGTCATTTCCATCGAGGATTTCAAGAAGATTGAAGAACTCCTGGGGTGGGATCTGGATGATGATGCAGTGAAACAGCTTCGGGAAGCCCGCAGGGATCGTGAATCCGGAAACAAAGACGCCTATGTAGACCTTGAATCTCTCGAATGAGCAGAGTCATCGTCCATCGAAACGCCGCGAAACACCTGCAGCGTCTCCCGCAGGAAATCAGGGAACGCGTCCAGAATGCCTTGGCGGAGTTGAGCCATCAACCTCTACAGGGGCCAAATGTCAAACACATGGTTGGCGACTGGGCAGGGTACCACAGGATAAGGGTTGGGACCCTCAGAATCATTTTCTGGTACGATAAGAACGAGGATATTGTCTACGTGGATCACGTCGGTCCAAGAGGAGACATATACAAGTAATCAAGTCGAGACTTGGCGCATGCCGCTATCCTGTGTCTGATCGTCGTGCCGCACTCTATCTATCTTGACAACTTTCCCTCTTTTCTTCTTTTTCCGCTTTACCGCTTCCGCCATAATCCCTTCCGCCAGGTTTGAAGCTCTCCGGAGCGTTTCGTCCCGGAGATGAGCATAGCACTGCGTCATCCGGGGACTCTTGCAGATGATGAGCCGTTGAGGGATAAAAAGGATGGTTGTTGCGTTCGATTTTGGACTGGGGTCGGCGGTAAGGCTATGATATCGAAAGGAGTATCGCTGAATTGACCCCTTGAAATGGGGCGGTAACGCATTTTTTGAGGGCAGAAAGCTGTTTTTGCGTGGAGGCGATTGGCGGGGGCGGAGGGGAGTGAATCTCGGAGGCGTCGACCGGCGGCCGGACGGCAGGGAGAAGTCGAAAGGGGAGAATCCAGCGATATGCAAGCGCTACTATCACCCCGGGTTCCACGGCTCCTTTTCGGTCAAATCCGTCTTGCCCGCGCTTTTTCCCGAAATGGGGTATGAGAACCTGGCCATTCAGGATGGACAGCAGGCCGGCCTGGAGTACGCGAAGATACTGGATCCCTCGACACCGCCGGAGAAGAGGGAGAGGATCAGGGGAGACATTCTCAGGTACTGCGGCCACGACACCCTGGCCCAGGAGAGCATCAGGGAGGCCAGGCGGGTCCAGAAGGACCTTCGCCCGTCCGTGCTGGATGACCTGGGCATCATCGCGGCCGTTCCTATCGTAGTAGACGACGACCCAGTCCACCGTCTTGCCCAGTTCATGAGCCCTGGCCGTGTTGGAGAAAGAGGGCCGTGAAGTGCCACCCGCCGCGCTCCGTGTGCAGGATCGGGAGCCAGGACCTTCCTTCCGGGTTGAAGCGCCGCGGTGAGATCGTTCTGAGCCGCCCGCGGCCGGCCTTGGCGCGATACTCCTCCCCATTTATGCCCGGTAATCACGTGAGACGTTTACACTTGCGGTGCAGCCTTTTCTTCCGGCCAACTCTCTAATATTTGGCTGAAAATATAGGGCCTTCTAACCCAAGCGTCAATGAAAACGGCAGAACAACTGACTTGACAGAGAGATATAGATTGCCTATATTGTCGTTAAAATGCCATGCAAAATGACGACAAGGTATTCAATCCGTGTTTGCAAGAATCCTCAATAAACCGGATCAGAGTTTCTTCCTTTTGGGCCCCCGCGGCACCGGCAAGAGCACATGGCTTCGCTCTACCCTTTGTGATGAGCGCGTCATTGATCTGCTCTCAGAGGAGACGTATCAGCGGCTGCTTGCAGGTCCGGGCTTGTTTGCCGACGAACTTCGTGCAATCAAACCGGGGAGTTGGGTCGTTGTGGATGAGATCCAAAGGCTGCCCACGCTTCTCAACGAGGTCCACAGGTTCATCGAGGAACGGCGGCTCCGATTTGTGCTCTGCGGCTCAAGCGCCCGGAGGCTCAAGCGGGCCGATGTGAACCTACTTGCCGGACGCGCCCTGCATCGATCGATGCACCCTTTTGTGCCTGAGGAACTGGGTGAGCACTTTGATCTCGATGAAGCCCTTCGGTTTGGTTTACTGCCCATTGTGTGGGACTCCAAGGCAAGAGAAGAAACCCTAGCCGCATATGCACAACTCTATCTGAAAGAGGAAATCCAGGCCGAATCCCTTGTAAGGAACTTGCCTGGATTCGCACGATTTCTGCCGCTGGCCGCTCTCTTTCACGGGCAGATCATCAACGTGAGCAACATTGCAAGGGAGGCCGGGGTGGCGAGGACGACCGTGACAGGATACCTGGACATCCTCGAACAGACACTCCTCTGCTTCCGCCTCCCTGCATATGAAGCGAGGCTTCGAGTGCGCGAGAGGAGACTGCCCAAGTGGTACTGGTGCGACCCGGGCATGGTGCGCGCCATGAAACGCGCCTCCGGCGGCGTAGCCATGGAGGAGCGCGGTGCGTTATTCGAGGGAATGGTGGCCCAGTTGCTCCGCGCATACAGGGACTACAAGGGTGCTTTTGACGAAATGCATTACTGGTCACCCGCTGCCGGGTCCGGGACGGAGGTGGACTTTCTTTTAGTGAAGGGCACAGAACTTGTCGCCGTTGAGGTAAAGTCCGGTAACACCTTCACGGAGACCTGGTGCAAGGGACTTCGCGCAGTCGCGCAGCTCAAAGGCTTGAGGCGCCGGATTGTCGTATATCCCCGGGGCCCGGTCTTGAGGACTGAGGACGGCATCGACGTTTTCCCTTTTCAAGACTTCGCCGAGCAACTGGTTTCCAACTCGCTTTTCCGGTAATGTGCCCCCTGGGAGATCCTCTACGAACTCCCAACTCCCCGTGGACCGACGCATAGGGGAAGCGAAGGCATAGATTGACAAGTCCTGTGAGGAAGCCGGCTTGGGTGTGCAGGAATTGCGTGCAGGGGGCCGTCGTGGCCCGGTGAGCGGAATGAGGAAGAACCTCGTGTGGCGCATCGTCATGGAAGTGGGGCTTACCCAGGCCGAGACGGCCCGGCTGTTGTGGGTCACTACCTCCGCTGTTGCCAAATGCTTCATGCAAGCCCGGGCTACTTAGTCCACTTAGTCAAGGACGTCCCCCAACCCACAAGGACGTCCCCCAACCCAATCATGATGAATAACAATCATCCTGTCTGGACTTATGCGGCGGAACCCGGCATAGTAGGTATGCACAGGACGGACAAGGTGCTGGAAAGATGCTTCCGGGTGGATCGATGGTCAAGGCAGATGAAGCAAGCTCAAGGGGTTAGCAAACCTCCCCCTGGTCGGCGGCACTTGGACTTGCTGAGATCCACTGGTATGAAGCCCATGGCATTGGCAAGGCAGGATACAAATTCATGGAACGGGGTTTTGTGAACGCTGAAGGGGAGGTTTTGGTATGTTGAATCAGAATAGTCAGTGGTACAAACTGCAGTATCCGGAATGCTTCGTGAATGAAGAGCAGAGGATGATTCAGAAGATGATTGCGGATTTCGTGGACAAGGAAATCATGCCTGTTCGGCACTTAATCGATGATGATACCACACATGAGAAGATTGTTCGGCCGATTCTCAAGAAGTTGCATATCGACCTCGGGTGGCAGAAATTGACGATACCCAAGGATTACGGAGGAATGGGGCCTTCCGCTGTGGTCACAAACGCACTGAAGAATGAGCAGATATCGCGGGGAGATTATGGCATAAGTCTTGCCGTCAGTGTTACGGCTTGGGGACTTGCACCTGCAATACGGGCCTATCGCTCATCGTCACCGACTGCCAGGGCATGGGGAAAAGCAGTGCTTGATAAATTTGCGCCAATGTTCATAGAGGACGATTTGCGTCAAGCCTGCTTGAACATGAGTGAGGCCGAATCGGCCTGTGACATAGAAAACCACCTGAATCAAGGAAGATTGGTCCGTACCAGAGCCGAACTGAAGGGCAACGAGTGGGT
>JAFGPH010000506.1 GCA_016926135.1 Deltaproteobacteria bacterium | reverse complement strand
GCCGACCTCGACCAGTTTGGGGGAGATAATTCACATGGAGCAGTCATTGGTGGGAAAGGTCTTGTCCAGTTCGCTCATCACCCCGCCCAGGGCGGATGACTTCTCCAGCAGGTGGACATAGTAACCGGAGTCTGCAAGGTCCAAGGCCGCCTGCATGCCCGCAATACCCCCGCCTACGACCAGGATCGCTCCAGATGGTCTTTTCTGTTGCTCGGTCATGTCTCCCACCCTTCGTGCTTTTAGAGGTTCGCTTGGTCCAGGATCAAAGGGATCTTGTCCTCCCACCCTGCCGTGGATATCAGTACGCCGGCCATCCCCATGTTCCTGATGCGGAGAATCGAGTCGGCGGCAATGGAAACACACTCCTTCACCTTGTCGGGGGCCTTTTGGATGCGGGCGATGACCTCGGGCGGAATACTCATCCCTTTGACGTTGCGGTCGATGTAACGCGCCATCCCCGCGGATTTGAGGAGCAACACCGTGGGAATCACGGCAACCTTGCTGGTTTCCACCCTCTTGATAAACTGATCGAAACGTCGCAGGTCGAAGACGGGATTGGTGATGATATACTCCACCCCAAGGTCGATCTTTCTCTTGAGGTTTTCCAGTTCAATGGTGAGGAGCCCTCCCGGCGCTCCCGTGTCGATCATGGAGCCAATAAAGAAGCGGGGAACCCCCCTCAGTTCAATGCCCGCGAGATCCTTGCCCCCCTGCAGTTTCTGCAGGGTCTCGATCAACCCCATCAGGTCCAGGTCGTTCACGACCCTTGCCTGGGGATGATCTCCGAATCGGATGTCCTCACCCGGAACCGCCATGATGTTCTGGATGCCCAGGGCCGACGCAGCAAGGATGTCCGCCTGGAGGGCCAGACGGTTCCTGTCGCGGCAGCATACCTGCATCACGGTTTCGATTCCCTCCCTCTGAAAGAAGGCGCACCCACCCAGGGAACTCGACTTCAGGACGGCGTTTGCCATTTCGGGCACGACAATCGCATCCAGGCGACCCCTACAGGCATCGGCGTTTTTCAACAGCCCCGAAAAATCGGCCCCTTTAGGGGTCTCAAATTCTCCCAGCAAGACGAATTTCCCGGAACCTATTCTATCCCTTAGTGGCATCTCCTATACCTCCAGAAAAATGGGGAACGTGAAGACCGGATCTGGTCTCCGAATCTCAGGACATATCAGTCTCCCGGGCCTTCCCTCATGCGTGGAAGCAAGATCCGGAAGGTGCTTCCCCGGCCGGGAGAGCTTTCAACCTCGATCTTTCCCTGGTAGCACTCCACAATCCCCTTCACCAGGGACAGGCCCAGACCTGTCCCTGTCACATGACGGGTCTTGGGGTGTTTCACACGGTAGAACCTGTCGAAGATCTTCGGCAACTCCTCGGGCGCAATACCGACTCCCGTATCGGCCACGGCAATCTCTACCAGATCGCCTTGGCTCCGTGCACGGACCGATACCTTTCCGCCGTCGGGAGAGTAGTTGATCGCATTGCTGATCAGGTTGCCGATCACCTTTTCTATATTCTTGGGATCCCCATAGACGGGCGGCGGGTCGTCGCAGGAACACACGAGAGTGATTCCCTGCTGCCTCGCCCGGGGCCCCATGAGGGCCGCTGTTTCCGAGACTACCTCCGAAACGTCCACCCTGATCTGCTGCTGCTGAAGCCTGCCTGCCTCAAGCCTTGCCACGCTGAGAAGGTCGTTGATCAATTCCAGAAGCGCGTCGATCTTACGGATCCCCCGGCTGACAAAGTCGCTCTGTTTTTCCTGGAGGGTGCCGGCCATGCCCTCCAGGAGGACGCTTTGGAGTTGGCGGATGGAAACGAGGGGGCTCCGGAGTTCGTGGGCCACCATGTTTACAAACTCGGACTTCATCCGGTCCAATTCCTTGAAGGCCGTGACATCCTCCAACACGGTTACTGCGCCGGCCACGGCCCAGAATACGTTCCTGTCCGGCCCCAGGGTAGGGGCCGAAATGGCCCTCAACACCTTCTCGCTCAGGTGAATTTCCTGGGAGACGAATTCCTTTTCCGAGATCTGGCCGCGCTGGATCTTCCGCAGGGTTTCCAGAAGAACGGGGTCGTTGAGGATGCGATCCACGGGAACGGGGCAGCTCACTGGGTCTGAGATCCCCGTCATTCTAAGGAGCGCCGGATTGTGGAGGATGACCTCCATGTTTTTGTTGGTCACCATGACCCCGTTGGCCATGCAACTGATAATGGTTTCCAGCCGTTTTTTTTCCGTGCTCAAATCCAGGTAACTTCGGACGATATCATCCTGGAAACGCTTGGCCTTCTGCTCGAGCTTTCTTTTCTCCACAGCCCTTTCGAGGGTAAAGAAGAGCTGGTTGAATTCAAAAGGTTTGGTGATGAAATCGTAGGCCCCCTCTTTCATGCATTCCACCGCTTTGTCCATGGTGCCGTGTCCGGTCAATACGATGACGGGGATCTCCGGATACAGGGGGTGGATCCTGTTGAGGAACTCCTCGCCCCCCATCACAGGCATTTTGAGGTCCAGGAGTATCACATCCACCGGGTTCTTGAGAAGGACTTCCATGGCCAGCTCGCCGTTTTCGGCGGTAACGACGTCGTACCCCTTCCCGGTCAGAAGTCGTCGGGAGGTGTCCCTGAAAGCCTTTTCGTCGTCCACAAGCAGTATTTTGGTCACTTCGTCCACATTCAGCGCTCATTCGGGTGTGCTGGCGGTTTCACCCCTCCGGTGCCCGCGAATCGGGACGCAGAGATGCTCATCCTTGCCGGAGCGCGCGATGCAGTACGAATCCGGGTGCGGTCACCCCTCAGTTCACTCCTCGATGGCGGGAAGGAGAATACGGAATAGGGTACCCTTTCCCGGATCGCTCTCCACGTCAATGGTGCCATGATGAGCCTCCACTGCTCCTTTCACGATGGCAAGCCCAAGGCCCGTACCTGCCACCTGTCTGGTCTTTGGATGTTTCACGCGATAGAACCTGTCAAAGACCTTCGGCAGTTCCTCGGGCGATATGCCCACTCCCGTGTCCTGTATCTTGACTTCAATATACTCGCCCATGCCTGTGGCGGTCACCGTCACCTTGCCCCCGCCGGGAGAATAATTGATGGCATTGGTGATGAGGTTGTTGAAGATCTCCTCCATGCTCTTCGGGTCCGCCCGAACGGATTTCAGATTGCTGCAAGAACAGGTGAGTACAACCCCGTGCTCCTTGGCGCTGGGCTCCATGAAGGCTGTCGTATCCTCAAGGATCTTTCCGATGTCGGTAGGAACTCTCCTCTGGACGTACTGCCCCGCCTCAATCTTCGCCACATCCAGAAGATCGTTGATCAGCGCCAGCAGGGTGTCGATCTTCCTGTTTCCTCTCCCAATGAAGTCCTCCTGCTTTTCCGCCAGGGGTCCCGCCAACCCTTTCAGGATAACGCTGTTCATTTGTTTGATGGAAACAAGAGGGCTGCGCAGTTCATGGACGACCATATTCACGAAGTCGGTCCTTATCTGTTCGAGCTGTTTGAAGGGGGTGATGTCTTCCATCACGGTCACCGTGCCGACGGCGTTACCGCCGGGGGCGAGCAGGGGGGCGGATAGGGCCCTCAGCATGTTCTTTCCGGCGGAGGTCTCCTGCATGATTGCTTCATCCAAAACAGGATCGCTATCCAGGATTCTTCTCAGTGTGTCAATGAGGAATTCATCCCGCAGAATGTCCCTGATAGGGACCGGGTTCCCGAGTTCCCCGGAAACCTCCATGAGGCGCATCAAGGCAGGGTTGTGAAGGACGACCTCCAGATTGCGGTTGGTCACCATTACCCCGTTCCTCATACATTGGATAATCGTCTTCACCCGGCTCTTCTCAAGGTGGAGGTCGTAAAGATTCCGTGCGCTTTCCTCCTGGAAAAGCTTCGCTCTTTGCTCCAGTTTCCTTTTCTCCGCGGCCCTGCGGACGGTGATCAGGAACTGTTCCACCTGGAAAGGCTTGGTGATGAAATCGTAGGCGCCTTTCTTCATGCACGCCACAGCCGTATCCACGGTGCCGTGGCCTGTGATGATGATGACCGGGATATCCGGGTGCCGGGTGCAAACGATTTCGAGGACATCCTCTCCGCCCATGAGCGGCATCTTCAAGTCCAGGAGGACGATATCGACACCGCGTCTCGATATGATGTCCAGGGCCTCCCGACCGTCTTCCGCCAGCATGACGTCGTAGCCCCGGGAGGTGAGAACACGCTGACACCCATCCCTGATCGGCCTTTCGTCATCAGCCACCAGGACCTTCACCTTCTGATCGGTCGTGTCACTCATGATCCATCCGGTCCCACGAAGACGGGTTCCTCTCCGAAAAAGGCGGATTCATCGGGGAACACTCCATGATGGGCGGCAGGGAGTTCCACAATGAAGGTGGTTCCCCCTTCGGGCGGGCATTCGAAGCGGATCTCTCCACCGTGGATCTTGATGATGTTCTGGGAGATGCTCAAACCCAGACCCGTGCCCTTCCCGACAGCCTTTGTGGTAAAAAAGATGTCGAAGACCTTGTCCCTGACTTCCATCGGGATTCCCGGCCCCGTATCGGCGATGCGAACAATGAAAGAGCCCTTGTCAGCAAGGTAACTCGCCTGAATGTCCAGCTTGCCCTTTCCATCCATGGCATCTGCGGCATTGATGAAGAGATTGGTGAAGACCTGCTGGATCTGACCCATGTCCCCCACCGCGCCGGGCATGCCCTCCTGAATATGGCTGGTGACCTGGATGTTCTGGAAGGCCGCCTTGTGGATCAGAAGCTCAAGGCACTTTTGCAGCAGTTCATCCAGGCTGAAAGAAGAGGTCTTGCCGGCAGACTCGCGACTGAACTCCAGGAGATCAGTGACGATCTTCTTGCACCGAAGCACTTGGCCTATTATTTCCTCAATGTCTTTGATGTATTGAGGTGACTCCTTTAAGTTATCTTTTAGTAATTCGGCATAGATCAGAATGGCTGAGAGAGGGTTGTTGATCTCATGGGCAACACCGGCAGCCATTCTGCCGATGGAGGCGATCTTCTGGGACTGTATCAACTGGATGTTCGCATCTTCCAGTTCCTTCCTCATCTTGAGAACTTCCCTCATGTCCGTAAAGACCCCGACACTGCCCATTTCCTTGCCGTCAATATTGATAATGGAGGCACTGAGCGTGACCGGGATTTCTATCCCGTCTTTGGTCTTCACGGTCATGCTGGTGGGATTCAACTTTCCGGGAGGCCCATACTGGTCGCTTCGCATCTTCCGCATGTTCTCCTTGGCCACATCGATATCGTAGAAGGTGCTGAGGTGACTCCGGTTGATGATGTCGGCGGCCGAATACCCGGTCAGCTGCTCCATGCCGTGGTTGAAGATAAGGACCTTCCCCTTGGTGTCCACCACGACGATGCCATCCACGGTACTCTGGATCACCTTTTCGAGAAAGGTGCTGGACTTCTGGTACTCCCTCTCCAGCTTGATTCTTTCGGTGACATCCCTGGATGCTTCGACAATGTGGGTCACTTCGCCCTGCTCGTCATACATCGGGGCAATGGTTATCACGTCGAAACGGGTTTCGCCGTTTTCGTCCACGTGCTCTTGATAGGAACTGATAAAGCCCCTTTCCTTGAGCTCTTCGATTCGATACGTGACATAACAGGGCTTTCCGTATTCATGGCAGGGCCGGTCCAAACCCCACCTGAGCTCATAGCAATGCTTTCCCAGTGCCTCTTCGCGCTTCAGACCGTGGTCTCGCACGAAAGTCTGGTTGATGGTGTTGATCCTCAGGTCCCTGTCCACCACCATCACGCGGTAGGGAAGGGAGTCCAGAATGACCTGGGTCTGCCGCTGCGCACTCTCCTCGTATCTCTTTCGCTCCACCTCGAGTTCGCTCTTTTCCACCTCCATCTGGATGAGGTCCCAAAGGAGCCGGGCAGACTCGCGGTCCAGAACCGATACGCCGGGGGGCCTTTTCTCGTGGATCTCGTCAAGGACCCGATGCGATCCGGTGAGTTCAATGATGAGGTTGAGCCCCTTCAGGGTGAAAAGATCCTCCATGCGGGTCGTCGCCAGGAGGTTCAGATTACGTGCATATTGAAGGCCTGGGGCATCGGGATGGAAATCGAAAACGCCCAGGATTCTCAACCCCAGCTTGGAGAGGCGCTGTTGGTCCAGGAGTCGGAGCAGGTCATGGCAAGCTCGACCCCCGCCCACAAACGCCACGTTGAGAGGGTTTTCGGTCTCCTTACCCCGGCGGATCTGAACGGCCTTACCGGATACCCCATCAGCAGATCGCTTGAAGACACCTTCTATCAATATTCCACCATGATGTGGGCCTTGGGAGTCTCACCAACGCTCTCCGCAGGGACAGATTTCTTCATCTACCCGCTGTGGAGGTTCTCTTTACCGAGACGATGAAGGACCTTTTCTTCGAGGTCAGTGATAACGCTTTTGAGGTTCGGACTCTCGGCGATGGACCCCGAATTGTTCCATCCCCTGATCAGGGCCGACTCTTTTTTTTCCCTGAACTGTTCGATGCTTTCGGCCATGGACTTCCAGAGAAAGAGTTTTTGCAGAACATGGCGCTCAGGGGCTGTGAGGTCCCTCTCCGTATCGATGGTTTTTCCATTTCTGGTGGTAATGATCACAATGGTTATGGGGCGACACTCTTCCCAGAATTCGGGGCTGGCCGAGGAAAAAAACCCGCTCATGGAAGCCAGAGTGGACCTCGGATACGGGTTTTCCGACGCTCCCGCAGCGATTCTGGAAGCAGAGATGCAGAGATTCTGTTAATTCATTGCTTCCTGGTAGGATATTAATGGATTCATCTCGATGAATTCAAGAAAAAAACATGGGCCCCGGCAGCGCGTCGAAGAGGGGCGATGCTAAACCGAAGGCCTGGGAAGCACACCCGCCATCTCGGCGATTTCAGGCACCCTGTGTTCCCACTCGATGGCCATGAGGTGGACCCCGGCCACCCCTTTCATCTCTTGGAATTCCTGTATCTGCTCGACGGCAAACTTGATCCCTTCCTCCGCCACCTTGGCCTTTCCCGCTTCCCGCAGTCTCTTAATGAGGGATTCCGGCACATCCATGCCGGGCACGGACTTGGCCATGTACTGCGCCATGCCGACGCTTTTCATGGGGGTGACACCAGCCAGAATGTAGCACTTCTCATGGAGACCCATCTCCACCGCCCTTTTCATGAACTCGCGGAACCTTTCCATATTGTAGATGCACTGGGTCTGGATGAAATCGGCTCCTGCAGCAATTTTC
>JAFGPH010000505.1 GCA_016926135.1 Deltaproteobacteria bacterium | reverse complement strand
CGGGGCGTTCTCCATGTACTCGTAAACGAGGACGCCCAGGTCCGGTCTCTGGATCGCGGTGTCATTAGTGGGTTGAGCCATTGCTTGTTCCTCCTTTTACTCTAGGCTGAAAGATTTTGAGGTCCTATTCGCTCACGGTTTCGGTCGTTACGTAGTCATCGGGCAGGACCTCGATGATGTCTCCGTCAACGCCGGCGGCCTCCATGGCCAGGCCGATCCGGCGATAGGTGCCGGCGCCTGTCGGGAGGGCCTGGACCTTGCCGTCCGCGGCGGCGTAAACCTCAGCGCCCTGGGAGATGGCGCCGGCGGCGCAGATCTCAAAGGTGCCGCCCCGGTTGATGGGATCGATGGAGACATCCTCTCCGCTCTTCACGTTGAGCAGGGTGAGGCCGATAGGATCGTCCGTGGCGGTGGCCGTGTTGTAGGCCGCCTGGCCGGATGAAAGCTTTACAAGCCGATGGGCCACGAGGGCCGCGCCGGCTTCAAGGGTAAGGGGTCCTCTGTTCTCAGGCATGTTGTCGTCCTCCTTCAGGTTCGTTGATGTATCCGGGCGGGAAGGGGCCTTTTCAGGCGTTTCCCGCCGGCTGCTGTTTGCTGAGATAGGCCTTGTGAAGGTCGGGGTAGAGTTTCACGGCCTTCTTCATGGCCTCCTCGGTGGAGCACTTCTTCTCTTCCTTGATGGCCTGCCAGGCCTCGGTGAAGTCCCTGGGGCCCGTGCTCGCCCCGCCGGCGCCCGGGTTCTCGGGACCTGCGCTCTGGATGGCCTCGAGCATCTCCTCCATCTTTTGGGTGACCTTGTTTTCCGGAGCTTTGGCCTCCAGGCCACGGACCGCCTTGAACTGCTCCATGGTGATCCCGGATTCCACGATCGCCCGGAATTTATCGCAGGCATCCGTACCGAACTGGATCCCGGCCAAGCCCAGGATCCGCTCCCGCTCCAGGCTTAGGGCCTCCGTGAGGTTCACCGTGGCCGCCCCTTCGGCCTGGAGCGCCTCTACCAGGTCCGGGTGATCCGCCCTGAGGGTTTCCAGGGTGAGGGGTATGGTTTCCGTTCCTTTGTTTTTTCCCAGCATGTTGTCCTCCCTTCTTCCGGGGGCCATCCCCCGTTTGTTTTTTCGTTTGCGGTCTTCCGCCATGGAAAGGGCGATCTCCACGGCGTCCTCAAAGGCCCCGGTATCATCCACGAGGCCCGCATCCAGGGCCTGCCTCCCGATAAAGAGGCGGCCGTCGGCCATGTTCTCCAAAACCTCCCCAATCCCCCGGTCCCTGTTCCGGGCCACCGCGTCCACAAACAGGGAATACATGGTGTCTACCCCTTCCTGGAGCACATCCCGGGCCTCCCGGGTGAGGGGCTCCGTGTCGTTTCCCACGGTCTTGTACCGGCCGGCATAGATGAGTGACCTCTTGACTCCCGCCCTTTCATCCGCCCGGGAGTAGTCGTAGTGGACCTGGACCACCCCGATGCTTCCCACCACGGCTGTCTCCTCGGTGATGATCCAGTCCGCGGCCGAGCCGATCCAGTAGGCCGCGGAGGCCATCATGCCGTTGGCGAAGGCCACGATGGGCTTTTCCCCGCGGGCCTCGAAGATCAGGTTCGCCAGGGCCTGGGTTCCGTCCACGGTGCCCCCGTGGGAGTCGATGTCCAGCACGATGGCCATGACCTCCGGGTTCTCCAGGGCGTCGCGAAAGTCGTTTCGGAGGAGTTCCGTGGAGGTCCCTCCGCTGAAGGCCATGAAGAGGTTCATGCGCTTGGCTAACACTCCCACCACGGGAAGGATGGCGAGGTTCCCCTCGATGCGCCCGAAGTACATGCTCTCGGTCTTTCTTCTCGCGGCGGCCTCGAGGAGGGTGGGATCCACCTTGACCCCCTGCATGCGGTGAAGAAGGACCTGGTGGATGGCGTCCAGCTTCTCGGGCACGATGGCCCAGGCCGTATTTTGGATGACATCAATGAGGCTCATTGCTCCTCCATGGGTTCCGTTTCTCTTGTGGGGCCTTCCTCAAGGCCCGGATCAAGGCCGCGGCCCTCGAGGTCTTCCTTTTCCTCCTCAAGCTGCTCGAAGGTGCGGCGCCAGTCGCCGTTTTGCTCGGCAATGGTCTCGGCCCGGGTCTTGAGGTTGTTCTTGATGGCCAGGATGTCGGCCTGGATTTCCTTGACAGGTTCGATGTTGCCCTTGGGGGAGCCGAGCCACTGGCATGCGGAAAGGGCGTGCATGTTGCCGTAGAAGTCCTCGATCTCCGGTAGATCCCCCCGCAGCCAGGCCTCCTCCAGGAGCATGGTGCGGACGGGTCGGCCGTAGTTCTCCCCGAGCCAGGATCTCCGGTGGGAAAGCACCCGCCAGGCGTCCAGCAAGGCGGAGCGGAAGCCTGCATAACTGGTGTTCTCCACATCCTTGAAAAGCGAGACGTAGGGCATGTTCAGGCTCATGGCCAGGGCTTTCTTGATCTCTTTCACGAACACCTGGAAGGTCGTTCCGGGCCGGTTGGCGGCGATGGGGTGGGGTTTCTGGCCCTTTTTGCCGTACATGATCTGCCCGGGGATCAGCTCCTCGTAACGGTCCTCGTCCTTTCCCGTTTCAAGGTCCGTGTGGTGTGCCATGCCCTCGGCCAAGGTCCAGGGATCCAGCTCCCCAGATTCGATGAAGAGGGCATAGGCGGCGGTGACGACATTGGCCACAAGCTCGGCGTCGAGGTAGTCGTTGAGGTCTCTGAAGAACTTCATGGCAGGGGCAAAGAAGGGCCAGCCCCGGACCTGCTCGGGCTCCCTCTGGATGAAGCGGTGTATCACGTTCCAGCGGTGGCCCTTGCGGGCGGGGATCCGGAGGAAGTTTTGAGAGATGTCGGCCGTGTGGCGCAAGGGATCGTTGGGGTCGGTTTTCTTGATCCAGTAAGCCTCGGGCTGGCCATACCCGCCCAGCTCCACGCCGTCGCGGATGTTTTGCTTGGCATAAAAGTCCGAGGGGGTCTTGAGCCTTAGGGGGTGGATGACCTGGGCGGCCAAGGAATAAGGCCTTGCGATATCCCGGATCATGGGCAGCACCACGATGAACTCACCGAACTGGACCATGTTGCACTGAAGCAGAAACTGGATGCCCCCGTCCGTCATGCGCCCGGCCGCGTCGGCCCAGGGGGACCAGGCCTCGAAGACCGCCCCCATGCGGGCCTGGAGGCGGCGGACCTCTTCTTTTCCCAGGCCCAGGATGCCGGCGTCCAGGGTGGGGTGAGGCCTGAGGCCGGCCCCCACGACCGTGGTGGCGAAGTTATCTACGATGCCGGCAGCGTGGGGATCATTGTTGGTGAGATCAATGGACCGTTCGACGATCCGCTCCCGTTCCAGGGTCTCGGTCTGGCGGTTGAGGATCCGCTGGGGGATCCAGTTTTGGAGGCTTCCCTCCCGCTTGGCGGCCGTTCTGCGGTACTGGTAGGAGGCCGAGGGCCTCATGGGACGTCCCTGGTGATCATAGAGCGCGGGCTTTCGGCCCATGCCCAGTGCAAGGGCGCTTACCGCCCTGGCAAAGAGGTCCTGGTGGGTGGCATCCATCATCAGTAGTCCCTCTTGGGGATCGCCACGTTGATACGGGGTGTCCCGCCGGTCCCCTGCTCGGCGTTGTACCGCTCAAGGAGGCTCTTCTCCCTCGCCTCGAGATCCGCCAGTTTGGCCCTTACAAGGCTTCTATTGCCCCTTGTGTACTCCTGGCTTGTCATGACGGCGCTGATGGCCGACTGGACTTCTTCGAGCTGTTCAAGGGTCGTTTTCAGTGCCATGAAACCCTCCGGCAAAAAGAAGAGGCCAGCGCAATGGGTGCAGCCACTGCACTGGCCTCTTCTTGGGGGGCCCGGACCAATATTCCTGCCCGGGCGAAAACAAAAGGAGAATGATTCAGGGATGGGTCGAGCCTAGCAAAAAGAAAAGGCACACTTCAAGAGGGTATTTTTCATTTTGTGCGGGTTTGGGTGGATTTGGGCCGTTTCGGGCTGGTTCTTGTATTTAGGGGGCGGATTTTGGTTTGATGAGGTCCTTATGGGTGAGGTTTAGAAATACGTGAGAAAATCTTATATCAAAATGGATAGTTGAATATTGTGGATATATAAGTATGCTCTATTATTATGGGGTCAAAGATAATATAAGGATTGTTTAACGAAAGGAGCCCTTGAAAAGTCCAGGATCATTTGGGTAAGCTGCACTCTCATTTCAAAGACAAACGGAGCGGGTTTGGAACTCAAATCCGAACACCTTGGATGTGGCTAAAGTGAGGGTTTGGGATGTGTCTCTTGCTTTTAAATCTTGTTCGCTCATCACAAGATGTTGAGGAGGATGTCTGTAAGACAATCTTGTGTTGTGGTTAGCTCTAAGAAATGAATCTAGGCTCATAATTACGCCCATAACAAGATGCATTTCATCACACCTACGGACTTGCTTGCTCTCGTAACAGAAGGAGGATGTTTAAATGGCCGGAAAACCGCACCATAAAAGATTAGAGGAGAGGATACGACAGCTCGAAGAAGAGGTTGCTGAACTCAAACGAGCCGAAGAGACTCTCCGGATCGAGAAGGCCTACTTCGAGCACCTTTTTGACAGCGCCCCCGAGGCGATTGTTCTGGCAGACAAAGACCACCGGATCACCCGGACAAATGCCCAGTTCAGCCATTTATTCGGTTACACCCCTGAAGAAACCGCAGGCAGAACCTGTGACGACCTCATTGCGCCTGCTGAAAGATTCAACGAAGCCTCGGATATCACACTCAGGGTCGGTCATGGTGAGGCGATAAGGCTTGAGACAGCGCGCTGCAGGAAAGATGGGAGTCCGGTTTTCGTGGAATTGATGGCAGCGCCTGTCCGCGTCGGAGATGAGCATATCGGGGATTATGTCAGCTATCGGGATGTCAATGAACGCAAGCTGGTGGCGGGTGCACTGCGGGAGAGTGAGGCAAAATACCGCCTGCTGGCGGAGAACGTCACGGATGTCATATGGACCTTAAGTTTGCAGTCCATGCGGTTTACGTATGTGAGCCCATCGGTATTACAGATGCGCGGATACACACCTCAAGAAACCATGGAATTGACGCTGGAGCAGACATTATCACCTGAATCACTGGAACGGGTGGTGAAGACCCTGCAGGAAGAACTGGCCAGGGAGACTGAGGAGGGCGCCGACCCACAAAGGTTCAAGACGTTGGAGGTGCAACAGCTTCGCAAAGATGGTACCTACGGATGGGCAGAGGTGACTGCCTCTATTATTCGCGATGTGGAGGGGAGACCTGCCGAGATTCTGGGGGTCACACGGGACATCACCGAACGCAAGCGGACAGAAGAAGCCCTCCGGCAGAGCGAGGCCACCTTGCAAAGCGTATTCCGGGCTGCGCCGGTCGGCATTTGCATCATGAAGGACCGTGTCTATCAGAGTGTAAACGCTTTCTGGTGCGAGAGTTTCGGATACCGCGAAGAAGAAATTCTAGGCAAGGACACACGCATGCTGTACGAGAGTGACGTAGAGTACGAACGGGTGGGACGAGTGCTCTACACGGGTCTGCTGAAGCAAGGTCTGGAATCTACCGAGACGAGGTTGCGCTGCAGTGATGGTGTCTTTCGCGACGTGGTACTAACAGCCGCCCCTCTGCGTAGCGATGATCCGTCTGTTGGCTCAGTGGTAATAATTCACGACGTCACCGAGCGCAAGCGGGCGGAAGAACTCCTGAAAGAGTCCGAACGGAGGTGGCGGAACATTCTCACCAGCACACCGCAGATCGGTGTCTCTTTGGACCCGGAGGCCAGAATCGTCTTTGCCAACACCCACCTGCTGCAGTTGACGGGATGGAAGGAGGACGAGATCCTTGGAGAGGACTGGTTCGATTTTTTCATCCCGGAAGACACTCGGGGAGAAGTCAAAAAGGTTTTTCATATGGCCATGCACGCTCAGGACGCCCTCAGCTTTTCTGTCTGGGAAAACGACATCCTGACCAGGTCAGGTGAGCGGCGCACCGTGGCATGGTCCAATGTGCTAACCAAGAATGAGCAGGGCGACGTCCTGAATGTCACCTGCCTGGGGATCGATCTCACGGAGCGCAAGCGGGCTGAGGACAAACTGAGGGAGAGTGAGGCGCGTTTCCGTGAAATAGCGGATCTGCTGCCTCAGGCTGTTTATGAGACCGATGCGCAAGGCATTCTTACCTATGTGAACCGCTATGCTTTCGATCTCTTCGGGTACACAAAGGAGGAGTTCGAGAAGGGACTGAGTGTGTTCCAGATGCTGATTCCAGAAGATCGGGACCGGGCTGCCGATGTCCTTCAAGCGCTTCTCACAGGAAATCCATCAAATATCGACCGAGAATATCGAGCTTTGAGGAAAGATGGCACTTCTTTCCCTATCGAGATCTATTCATCACCAATAATCCATGAGGGCACAACGGTTGGACTGCGCGGCATTCTAGTCGATATGACCGAACATGAAGAAGCCGTGGCGGAAAAGGAAAAGCTCCAGGAACAGCTAAACCAAGCCCAGAAGATGGAATCTGTGGGGAGGTTGGCTGGAGGGGTTGCCCACGACTTCAACAACATGCTGGGGATCATTGTCGGCAATGCGGAATTGGCCATGATGCAAATGGGCCCGACAGAGGCCCCGTTCAAGAACATTCAGGAGATTCTGAAAGCGAGCCAACGCTCAAGCGCCCTGGTCAACCAGTTGCTGACCTTTGCCCGCAAACAGACTGTGATTCCCAGGGTATTGGATCTGAACGACACCGTCTCAGGCATGCTCAAGATGCTCCGAAGACTCATTGGAGAGGACATTGATCTGGCTTGGATGCCTGGCCATGATCTCTGGCACGTAAAAATCGACCCTTCCCAAATCGACCAGATCCTGGCCAACCTAACGGTCAATGCCAGGGATGCGATTGCCGGTGTAGGAAAGATCACCATTGAGACCGACAACGTGACATTTGATGGGGTATATTGCGCGGATCACCTTGGATTAGAGCCCGGCCAGTATGTCCTGCTTGCTGTAAGCGACAATGGGAGCGGCATGAGCAAGGAGGCTCTCGAACACCTTTTCGAACCCTTTTTCACCACGAAGGAATTGGGTAAAGGAACTGGCCTAGGGCTTCCTAGTGTTTACGGCGCCGTGAAACAGAATGGTGGTTTCGTCAATGTGTACAGTGAGCCCGGAAAGGGCACGAACTTCAAGATCTACTTGCCCCGTTGCGAGGTCAAAGATGCTGCGATGCAAAGGGAGGTCCAACCAGAACCCTTGCAAAGAGGCACCGAGACAGTGCTCATGGTGGAAGACGAGGCGTCGATCCTGGTGATCGGAAAGGCCATGCTTGAAACGTTAGGATACAAGGTGCTTGCGGCTGATACTCCCGATAAGGCGATTCGACTTGCTGAGGAGGGACAGGTGGCCATCCACCTGCTTTTTACCGATGTGGTGATGCCGGAGATGAATGGGAAGGAATTGGAGGGGCGGATCAAGGCCATTAATCCCAGCCTGAAGTGCCTCTATATGTCCGGGTACACGGCCAATGCGATCGCCCATCACGGGGTTTTGGACGAAGGAGTGCATTTCATCCATAAACCATTCACGATGAAAGAACTAGCTACAAGAGTGCGTGAGGCGCTGGACAAAGGCTGACAGTCATCTGGCACCGAAGCTCCATGATTGAACCACAATACCCGAGCACTCAGTAATGTCTTCGGCTTTACATTACGATAAGAAAACTGAAATCTATCAAAATTTAATAATCATTATCCGAAAGCCAAGGATTGTGGATCCGATTTTGTTCAGGATACCAGAACAAATCGAAACAGGGATTAGCCGATTCCCAGATGCAGCTTGATGCAAGAAAACCGGACATCCAGACATTGACCGGGTTTATACAGACTGTATAATCATAGGTTAGCAGGAGGCAAGGCCATGCCTGGATATGATGACAGAGATGACCCACGGAACGGTTCTGAATACTGGACGGGCGAGGTATGTATTGAGCCCGGCTGCACAAATCCAGCCGGTACGGCATGGAGCCCGTACTGGTGTTACGATTGCAATGTCAAGCGAATCGATAGGATTAACAGGCAGTTTGACCTGCTAACCCAGCAATGAACCAGACGGGCACCACGCCTTAGTTTTACGGCAGTCCGTGGTACTACGGTGCCCGCTGGTTATCGCCACGTTGTATATGATCCGCTCGGTTGGAGAGATTTGAATGGAATTGAAGGAGCTGCTTGTTGTCATCCCCCACAGTGGTATTGTGGTTCCTGGTGAGATTTCTCTGGAAAGTCTTTCAGAGCGTTTCCCCGGGCTAGCCCAGAATGTCGATTGGTACACAAATTGGCTTTACGATTTTCGTGATTTGCTTGAAAACCGCCATATTGTCTTCCCTTACTGCAGCCTGATTGTTGAAGCAAATCGGCATCCTGATATCTTGGAAGACAGCGTACCTTTGAAGGATGTTCGTGGCCAATCAGTATACAAGCCACAGAGGGAACCCGATGACGACCTGCGAAAAGTGCTTTCCACGAAATACTTGAAGACCTTTCACAAGACCATTGAGGATTGCATCAAAGACGGTGCAGAGTTTCTGCTGGATGGACATTCCACGGTAACCGCCCGCGGGGTAACAGACAACCAGATTGACTTGATGAATTTCCAGCATTCCTACCTTGACGAAAAGCCGAGGTACTATTCACCTGACTATTACGTCGAGACTTATGCTACGGAACTACGAAAGAGGCTTCCGAATGTCAAAGTGACCGTGAACAGTTCCGAGTACTACACCGTCTACGGTCACGTGTGTGCCGAACACTCCGTGAACGCTGCAGGTCGGGTCGGCAGCAGAGTACCGGCAATCATCCAGGAGACCAATGAATGTCTTTACAAGAATCCGGATCGAACGCCAAACGTGGAAGCTATCAACAGGCTACGTCGCATTTTTGCAGAATCCATTTATGCGGCCTATTGCAGGGTATGCACAAATCGATAAGAGGGATATCATGATCAACCTTCATGTTGGAAGACAGACTTTCGATTTTGATTGTGGAGCCAAGGCACTGCAAACAGTCATGGCATACTATGGGATCGATATCCGTGAGGACGAACTGATCAAGGAACTGGGAACGGGTAAAGACGGCACCCGTGTGGATAAAATGATATCCATTTCCGAAGCTAGGGGATTCCGTGTGGAAGCAAGACAGCACTGGCGCATTAGAGAAGTGAAACGCTACATTGATGAAGGACATCCGGTGATCGTATTGTTGCAGGCATGGGCGGACAGGTATATGACCCTGAAAGACTGGCGGAACGATTACAACGATGGGCATTATGCGGTTTTGATTGGCTATGCGAAGGGAGTTTTACTTTTTGAAGATCCGGCATCGTTTCGCAGGACCTGGCTCAGGGAATACGAGTTTCTGGCTCGCTGGCACGATCTGGACTCAAGTACCAATCAGAAATACGAAGAATTTGGAATGGTTTTGCTGGGGAGGGGACCTGCGGAAAAAACCCCGGAGCATATGGACTGAACGCAGCCAAGCGAGAGAGAGAAAGCGACGCGATACCCGCTACACCTGATTCCCATCTTTCAACAATCATTATCCTATCCTTGAGCCCTAAGCCAATTTCACAAATGCATATTTTTTTCTCGATTAGAATCATCAATTCTGATCCCCCTTGAGTTCCTTCAGTATCCACTCCCGGATCCGGATATGGCCGCTCGGAAGCCGGTACCAGGCATGGGCAGGGATCACGGCCCCCTCGGGCTCGTCGATCGAGAGGTACTTGAAAATGGTGTTCCGTGTCACTCCAATGTAAGCCGCCGCCTGGGTCACGCTGTAGACCAGCTCGGGCTCCGTCCTTCTGACGGGGTTTTTGGGTCTCCGGAGGCGCCCACCCTCCGTGGACCAGTTTTTCTTCCGCTCAAGCCATGTCATGAATCATCGCCGCTCCAGCCACCTCGGCCTCCGGTACCTGTCCCTCGGGGGCCTGATATCCTTTTCAGGCTCCTCCCTGATTATCTTCTCCTCTTTCCTCCAGAACCTCACCCCCAGCACGTCGGCTGCAACGAGGTTGAGATAGGAGCAATCCCAATAGTGGTTGGCCCGGCCCTCGGGGCATTGCCACAACCCCTTCTCGTCCTGGTACTCTGCGCACATCTGCCGGGCGTATTTCTCCGTCGCCTCCGAACAGAGATGCCAGGCCCCCGGATCCCCTGGGTTGATCTCCAGCTTCCGGGCCAGCTGGTTCTTGAAAAAGGTGGCATCGGCTCTTAAGAGTCGAATCCCTCCGGGGATGGGCTTGGTGGTGCCGGGGTACACATCGATCTTGCTCCAGGTGTGGGGCTGAGAGAGCCTCTGCTCCCCCTTG
>JAFGPH010000504.1 GCA_016926135.1 Deltaproteobacteria bacterium | reverse complement strand
CTGGGCATGGGGGACGTGATCTCCCTCGTGGAGAAGGCCCAGGCTGAATTTGACGAAAAGGAGGCCCTGAAGCTCGAGAAAAAGCTCAAAAGGAGGGAGTTTGATCTGGAGGATTTCCGGGGCCAGTTGATGCAGGTGAAGAAGCTGGGCTCCCTGGAACAAATCCTCGGGATGCTTCCCGGTGTCGGCAAAATCAAGGAACTCAAGAGGTTAAAGCCCGACGAGAGGGAGCTCGTCAGGATTGAAGCGATCGTCGATTCCATGACACAAGAGGAACGACGCAACTACAAGATCATCAACGGCAGCCGAAGAAAGAGGATTGCCAAAGGGAGTGGCACAAGCATTCAGGATGTGAACCGGCTCCTCAAGAATTTTGCGCAGACCAAGAAAATGATGGAGGACTTCACGAAAAAAGGTTTTCAGAGGTTTCCGGCGCTCTTTCATTGATTGCCGTTCAATCGTCAGAAAAGGGGGTGATCCATTTCATGGCCGTTAGAATTCGATTGACAAGGAAGGGATCCAAAAAGAAGCCTTACTATCGTTTGGTGGCCGCCGATTCTCAGGCAGCCAGGGACGGCAGATTTTTGGAGGTTCTGGGCACCTATGATCCCAAGAGCCATCCGGCCCAGATAACCCTGCACAGGGACAAGATTACTTACTGGCTGGAGCGGGGAGCTACCGCTTCAGAATCCGCCAGGGCGATCTTGAAGAATGAAGGGCTACTCAAGAATTCCTGAAGCGGACTCCTGAATGGGATGCGGATGTGAATTCGAGACTGGAGGTAGAGGGAGATGAAGGAGCTGATCACTTACATTGCCAAGGCATTGGTGGATAGACCGGAAGACGTGGTTGTGACGGAGATTGAAGGAGAGCAGACCTCGGTGATCGAGCTGAAGGTGGCGAAGGAGGACCTGGGAAAGGTCATCGGGAAACAGGGCCGAACCGCCAGGGCCATGAGGACCATCCTGAGCGCTGCCTCTACCAAGATCAACAAGAGATCCGTCCTGGAGATCATCGAGTAGCTTTGAGCGAGGAGTGTCATGACAATCTGCTTCTCTTGGGAAGGGTTCTTCGTCCCCACGGTTTGGGGGGATTTCTGAAGGTCTCTTCCTTTGCGGAGTCGGCGAACTCGTTTCTGGTGGCCGGCAAGGTCTATCTTCGAACTCCCTCAGGTGATTTTCACGAAGAGGAGATTCTGTCCATCCAGCCCCTCAAAGGCATTTTTCTGATGAAGCTGAAGGGGCTGAATTCCATCGAGGAGGCTGAAATCTATAGGGGGGCTGCCCTTTTTGCGAGAAAGGAGGCCTTTACCCGCGAGAGCGAAGAAGAGTATTTCTGGCACGAGATTATCGGCCTGGAGGTTTATCTCGATACAGGAAAGTACATTGGTGAGATCAGACAGATCCTGCCCACGGGGAGCCATGACGTCTATGTGGTCCAGGGCGGGCAATCGGAAGTGTTCATTCCCGCTGTGCGCGATGTGGTCAGAGACATCGATCTGCGCGAGGGAAGGATGATCATCTCCTGTGTGGAGGGACTGCTGGATCTCAATGAGGCTTGATATCCTCACGCTCTTTCCGGACCTTTTCAGCTCTTTCCTGAAGGAGAGTATTCTGGGCCGTGCCGTTCAGAAAGGTCTGGTGGATATCCGGCTCACCAACATTCGTTCCTTTGCCCGGGGTCCCCATCACGTGACCGATGATCGTCCTTACGGGGGTGGAGACGGCATGGTGATGAAACCCGGGCCGATCTACCGGGCGCTGCAATCCCTGGAAAGGGTGGGCGGGAGATCCCTGGTCGTTCTTCTGACCCCCCAGGGCAGGGCTTTTGAACAGTCAATCGCCTGGGAACTCTCCGGGTTCGACCAGCTGATTCTCATCTGCGGGCGCTACGAGGGAGTGGATGAGAGAATTCGGACAAGCTGCGTGGACTTGGATCTCTCTATCGGCGATTACGTGTTGAGTGGCGGAGAGCTGGCCGCGATGGTCGTGGTGGATGCGGTAAGCCGTCTCGTTCCCGGCGTGCTGGGTGGAACGCGGTCCAACCTGGAGGACTCCTTCGAGGACGGGCTGCTGGAGTACCCCCACTATACCCGGCCCAGGGTCTTTCAGGATCAGGAGGTGCCTCCCGTGCTGCTTTCGGGGGACCACGAAAGGATCAGGCGATGGAGGCGAACCCAGTCCATCCGCCGAACCCTTGAGAGGAGGCCCGATCTCCTGATGAGGGCCAATTTAAAGGAGGAGGACAAGGCGATACTGGGCCAGGTGAAGGCCGAGAACCAGCCATGAGGCTTTATGTGGGGCTGGTTCACTACCCCGTCTACAACAGAAACCGCGAGAGAATCGCCTCGGCAATCACCACCGTGGACATCCACGATCTGTCCAGGGTTGCCAGGACGTACGGCGTGAAGAGATTCTATGTGGTTACGCCGCTCACGGACCAGCGGAGGCTGGTCGGGCGGATCCTGGCACACTGGAAGGTGGGGTTTGGCGCTACGTACAACCCGCACAGGAAGGAGGCCCTGGATCTGGTCACGGTTTTCTCCTCCCTGGAGGAGGCGGTCGTGGACGTGGGAGGGATCGAAGGGGAAAGGCCCCTGCTGATCGCCACGGACGCGCAAAGACGGGAAGAGGGGTCCATTTCCTACGGAATGGCGAGACAGATACTGCGTGCCTCTCATGCCGTTCTGCTTCTATTCGGTACGGCATGGGGCCTGGACAGGGAGATCCTTGAAAGAGCGGATTACGTCCTGGAACCCATCATCGGGGTTGGGCGGTACAATCACCTTTCGGTCAGGACGGCTGCGGCGATCACCCTGGACAGGCTGGCAGGTGGACAAGATCAGAGTTAATGGGGAGGATATATGGATATCATTCAGGCGTTGGAAAGAGAACAGATGCGAATCGATATCCCTGACTTCAGGCCGGGAGATACGATCAGGGTGCATGCAAGAATTAAGGAAGGGGACAAGGAACGTATTCAGGTCTTCCAGGGGGCGGTGATCCGAAAGAGAAAGGGGACGATGGGGGCAACCTTCACGGTTCGCAAGATTTCATACGGGATTGGAGTAGAGAGGATCTTCCCTCTTCATTCGCCCACGATCGACAAGATCGAAATTGTCACCAGGGGCAAGGTGAGGAGGGGAAGGCTTTACTACGTGCGGAAGCTGAAAGGTAAGGCTGCCCGCATTAAGGAAAAGAGAAACTGATTTGCGAGCCTTGACAGAAGGCCCTTCGTCGGTCCAAATGCCTCGATGGCCCGGGTTTCAGGGTGGAGACGGACCGTTGGGAAGGGCTTTCTGCTCATGCCAGGGACCCGTTGATCGTCCGTGAGCGACCTGCCCCTTTTCCCCAAGAGCCCCACCCCCTCAGCAGTTGACATCCTCCTTTACGAGTCGGCGGCCCGGAAGGCTGGGTACCGGCTGATCGCCGGCGTGGATGAGGCGGGAAGAGGCCCCCTCGCAGGTCCTGTGGTGGCCGCGGCGGTTATCCTGCCGGAGGGGGTGGCCCTCAAGGGCATCAGGGACTCCAAGCAGATGACTGAGAGGTCCAGAGAGCGGGCATTCACGATGATTCACGAGAGGGCTGTTGCCGTGGGGGTGGGGGTGGTTTCCCACAGGGTCATCGATGCCACGAATATTCTCAGGGCCGCTCTGGAGGCGATGAGACGTGCCGTCCTCGCCCTGGATCCGGCCCCTCAGTTCTGCCTCGTGGACGGGATCCATCCGATTCCCCTGTCGATTGGCCAGAGGAGCCTGAAGAAGGGCGACAGGCTGAGCCAGAGCGTCTCGGCCGCATCGATTATCGCCAAGGTTTACCGTGACCGGCTGATGTGTGCCTATCACGAACAGTATCCCGGGTATGGGTTCGCGGAACACAAGGGCTACGGTACCCCGAGGCACCTGGAAGCCTTGAGGAGGCTGGGGGCCTGCCCCATTCACCGGCTTACCTTCAGGGGAGTGATCTGAATTGACCCAAGAGCGGCTTGACCTGGGAAGAGAGGGTGAGAGGCTCGCCTTGAAGAAGATCGAAAGCCTCGGATACACGTGTGTCCTTCGCAATTACCGCTGCCCCCTGGGGGAGGTGGACCTGATTGCGAAGGACGGGGAAACCCTGGTCTTTGTCGAGATCAAGACGAGAAAGGGGAGAGGCCTGGGCTATGCCAAAGAGGCGGTTACGGCGAGGAAGAAACGGCAGCTCTCCAGGGTCGCCCTTGCCTATATGAAGGCCAATGAGTGCTGCGATACAAAGGCCAGGTTTGATGTGGTCGCCGTTCATCTGGGCAGGGAGGGAAACCGGATCGAGGTGGTGAAGGACGCCTTCGATCTGGCGTATTAGCAGATGAAAGGTGCAAGGCACGTGCCGCACGGCGCAAGGCAAGAAGGATTCTATTTGATTTTCCGTGAACCTTGAACCGCGAGCCGTAAACCCTCATTCCGCCTCGATCCCGGGGAATACAGACGGTCCCACGCTTAGAGTTGGATATTGAAATCGGACGATGAACATAGCGGAATCTTGTACGTCGTTTCCACGCCTCTGGGCAATCTTGAGGACATTACGTTGAGGGCACTGAAGGTCTTGAAAACCGTCGACCTGATCGCTGCCGAGGGGGTGGAGCATACCAGGGCTTTGTGCCGGCATTACGGAATCAAAACCAGGGTAGTTGGCTACAACCAGCACAACCAGAAGGGTAAGGGGAAGGATCTCCTCAGAAGACTGCAACGGGGTGCGCATATCGCCCTCGTCACCAACGCGGGAACCCCGGGGGTGTCGGACCCTGGAGTGCTGCTCGCCCGGCAGGTCCTTGAGGCGGGGATCCGAGTGAGCCCCATTCCAGGTCCCTCTGCGGTCACGGCAGCCTTGTCCGTATCGGGATTTCCGGGTGAGAGATTCCTGTTCGTGGGCTTCCTGGCGCCCCGATCCGCCAGGCGGAAAAGAGAGATCGAAGGCCTGTCCTCGGAAGAACGCACCATGGTATTTTTTGAGGCCCCTCACAGGGTAGTGGACATGCTGGGCGATCTCCTGGAAATCCTGGGGGACAGACCCATGGTTCTCGTGAGGGAGGCAACCAAGCTCCACGAGCAGGTGACCGGTGGCACCGTCCGGAGCGTCATGGAGGATCTGGGGCAGGGCAATGCCAGGGGGGAGTTCACCCTGGTGGTCGCCGGAAGGCGGAGGGACGAAGATCCCTGCCCTTTGAGCGAGGACATTCGGAAAAGAATGGAGATGCTGCTAAGAGAGAATGCCACCGGCGTCAGGGATGCCGCCAAAAAGCTCGCGCTGGAAGAGGGTCTGCCCTGGAGAAGGGTCTATCGTGAGTGTCTCTCCTTCAAAAGAGAAGAGGAAATCCCTCGTGACTGAGGGAAGCAGCTCCTGATCCTGCGGATCGAGCGTGGCGGAGCCGGTATGACGCTCCGCAAATATACCGCCTCATTCCGGGAGCCGAAGAAGAAGGAGATTTGGGAAGGATCCTGATCACCAGGAGGCGCGACCGAAGGCAACACCGCTCCTTGGATCCCGCCCGCCGGCGGGGAGATGATGTCTTGATGGTGGATCAGGGGCTTGCGTATGGACTTGATAAAGACCTTAAGAATTGATAATGATCTCGGTCTGCATGCCCGTTGCGCTGCAAAGATCGTAGCCCTGGCAGGTCAGTACCGGTCGAGGGTCTTTTTCAGGAAGGACGAGCACGAGGTGGATGGTTCAAGCATCCTGTCCCTTTTGACCCTGGCCTGCCCCAAGGGAACGGAGGTCCAGGTGAGGATTGTCGGTGAGGATGCGGAATCGCTGATGGAGGCAATGATGCGTCTTTTTGAGCAGAGATTTGGGGAGTGACGTGACAGAGAGAGAGGTTGACAGCGTCGTGAGGCTGCAGGGTATTGCAGCCTCCCCGGGCATCATCATCGGCAAGGCCCGCCTGGTGGACCGATCGAGGGTGAAGATCATCTACCAGTACCTGATCAGTCGCGAAAAGGTTGAGGAGGAAGCGGAGCGGTTCAAGAGGGCCCTGCAGGCGGCAAAGGAGCAGATCGTCACCCTCAAGAACGGGATGCCGGCCCTGATCAAGGAGCATTCCTTCATCCTGGACACCCATCTCATGATCATGGACGACAAGATGTTCGCCGACGCCACGATCAAGGCCATCCTGGAGGAAAAGATCAACGCGGAGTGGGCCCTCAAGAAATCCCTGCAGCACATCCGGCAGCTCTTCGGCCAGATCGACGATGACTACATCCGGGAGCGAATCACCGATGTGGAAAGCGTGGCAGAGAGGATCCTCAGAAACCTGGCGGGAAGGGAAGAGGAGAACCTGCTCCAGATCAACGAGCGCGTCATCATCGTGGCCCATGAACTCTCCCCTGCGGATACGAGCGCCATCGATATCGGCAAGGTCATGGGCTTCATTACCGACGTGGGAGGCCGCACTTCCCATGCGGGCATCATTGCCCAGTCTTTGAAGAT
>JAFGPH010000503.1 GCA_016926135.1 Deltaproteobacteria bacterium | reverse complement strand
GGCCGGGAACCCTCTATGGTAAACCGGCCCATGTCCACCGAGTTGCGGCGGATCACGTACTGGGAGATCTGCCGGATGAGGTTCAGATCCTTCTCGCTCTTGAAAAGGATGATGCCCATGGCCATGGGGCAGTAGAGGAGCTTGTGGGCGTCAATGGAGACCGAATCCGCGGTCTCAATACCGTTGAACATGCTGCGGTACTCCTCTACCAGGAGGGCGGACCCTCCCCAGCATGCGTCCACGTGGAAATGAGCCCCCACCTCCTGCGCGGCCTCCCCCAGTTTCTGAAGATTGTCCACAGCGCCCGTTTCCGTGTTGCCTGCGATCCCCACGAGGGCCATGATCTTGGTTCTCTCCCTTTCCCCCTCGGCCTTCAGGGATGCGATTCTCTGATAAAGCCTGCGCACATCCATCCGATGCCTGGAATCCACCGGGACCGTCACCACGTTCTCTTCGCCCACCCCCAGTAGATTGGCGGCCTTTCGGATGGAGTAGTGGCCTCTCGCAGACACGAGGATGACTCCTCTCCCGTAGCCGTAGTGCCTGAGGGCCTTTTCGATCCCGGCCTCCCGGGCCCCGGGAAAATCTCCGTCCGAGGGAAAGGCCTTTTCCCTGGCCACCATCAGGGCGGTCAGATTGGAGACGGTGCCCCCTGAGGTCGCGTTTCCAAGCGCCACACGTGGATTCTGCATATTCCTCTGGTAATAGGCCTCCGTCCGATTGTAGACGATGCGATGAAACCAGGCGACCAGTTCCCGTTCCACGAAGCTGGAAGCCTTGGCCGTCTCGATCTTCACCTGATTCTGGTTGAGCGCGGCGATGATCATTTCCAGGAGGATCATGAAATAGGGCACGGCGCTCGTCATGTGCCCGATGTAGTAAGGGCTCCCCACCTTCACGGAGTGGGCGGTCACCTTGGTCTTGATCTCTGC
Source organism: Deltaproteobacteria bacterium (assembly GCA_016926135.1). The sequence continues at coordinate 10,484 of JAFGPH010000503.1, read as the reverse complement.
AAGCACGTCCTTGATCAGGTGGGGGCCGTCGGGGACGGCCGTTTCATTGAATATCTGGCTGAGTTCGGGCAGGGTGATGCTGCTGTGAATACCCCCCTTTTCCTTGAAGAAATCGTGGATCATCTCCAGGAGCTCATGCCCGAATTCGATGAACTTGTCCGGCGAATCGGGCATGATGAAAAGCTTCTGCAAGTACTCGAAATTGGCCTTGACCTTTCTGGCGTCTCCGTACATGAGCCTCCCTGACATACGCGAGCATCCCATTCGGGATTACGGGGAGAAGGGGCCGAGATCCATCGGCTATTGAAGCATCAAGAGTGGAGTCTCAACAAGCTCTTTCAGGTAAACGACGAACCGTGCGGCCAGCGCTCCATCCACGACCCGGTGGTCGACGGAGAGTGAGAGTTTCATGCACGGTCTCACGGTGATCTCTCCTTCCACAACCACAGCTTGGGCAGTGATGGCACCCACGGCCAGTATGGCACTTTCCGGGGGATTGATAATGGCATGAAAGCTTTCCACGCCGAACATCCCCATGTTGGTGATCGTAAAGGTTCCTCCCTCATATTCATGGGGTAGAAGTCTCTTGTTTCGAGCCCTGCCGGCCAGTTCCGTCATCTCACGGCTGATCTGCAACACGGTTTTTTGATCGACATTGCGAATAACAGGAACGATCAGCCCGTCATCCACAGCAACAGCCACCCCGATATGGATGGCCTTGTGCACGCGGATGCGATCATTGAGAAGACTGGCATTCACCATGGGGAATTTCCTCAGCGCCAGGGAGACAATCCGGATCAGGATGTCATTGAAGGTGATCCTGTCCACCTGCTCCACCATTCCGCTCTGGATGGCGTCCCTGGCCTGTTTCAACCCCATCGCATCGGCAGTGACTTCCACATAGAAATGGGGAGACGTCACCTTGCTCTGCTGAAGCCGTTGGGCAACGATCCTCCTCATGGGAGTCAGTTCCAGGTCTTCGTAGCCTTCCATCTCCCCACGCGGCTCGTCTGCGGCATCAGCCTTGCCCGGCAACGGCGGTCTCAGGCGCCGTTCGGCCACGGCCCTTTCTATGTCCTGTTTTGTGATTCGACCTTCGGGACCGGTGCCCTCGATGGCTTGGATGTCGATCCCTTCCTCCTCGGCCATCCGACGCGCGAGTGGGGAGATCTTGATTTTTACAGATCTCGAATCATCAGACTCCGCCTCAGCGGGTGCTTCCCTGGTTGCGGGAGGGCTCGCCGAAGACGGCTTCTCCATGAAGGAGGAAATATCTTCATCCATATCCTCGGAGATAATTGCAATGGGCGTATTCACGGGGACTTCAATTCCTTCCCCCACCAGTATTCTTCGCAGGAAACCCGAGACCAGCGCATCGACCTCGACATTGACCTTGTCCGTCTGGACCTCGAAAAGGGTCTCCCCCTTCTCAATAGGATCGCCTTCTCTCTTGTGCCACTTGACCACCGTCCCTTTGCTCATGGTGGAACTGAGTGAAGGCATTTCGATAACGGTCAGCATCTTCCCTCCTAGAGGATCTCTCTCACTCCTTGAATGATCTTTCCCGGATCCGGGATAACCGCACGATACAGCGGCGCCGCGTACGGAATGGGCGTATCGATTCCCGCGACCCTCTTGATGGGTGCATCAAGGTAGTCAAAGGCATTTTCCACAATGAGAGAGGCGATCTCTGCGCCGAATCCACCCGTCTTGCACGCTTCATGAACGATCACGACCTTACCCGTCTTTCTTACGGACTTGACAATGGTATCCAGATCTACTGGGCTCAGGGTGCGAAGATCGATCAGCTCAACATCAATGCCGTCCTTTTCCAGCTCACGACTCGCTTCCATGGAATCCAGCACCATTTTCGACCATGCGATGAGGGTCACATCCTTCCCCTCCCTTTTGATGTCAGCCCTCCCTATGGGAATCGTATAATCGCCGTTCTCAGGCACAGGGCCCTCGGTCAAGTAGAGCAGTTTGTGCTCAATGAAAACGACAGGATTGTCATCCCGGATCGATGCCTTCAGGAGGCCCTTGGCATCATAAGGGGTGGCCGGCATGACCACCTTGAGCCCCGGGATATGGGTGAACCAGGCTTCGAGACTCTGAGAGTGCTGGGCCGCATCACCTATTCCCACACCCCCCTGGGTCTTGATCACGACCGGGACAACGACCTGCCCCCCGGTCATGAAATGAAACTTGGCGCATTGGTTGGCAATCTGATCCATGGCTATGGCCGTGAAGTCGACGAACATGACCTCCGCGACCGGCCTCAGCCCGACCAGGGCCGCCCCCAGGGCTGCGCCTACGATGGCCTGCTCGGAAATCGGGGTATCCCTCACCCTGGATGGGCCGAAGGTATCGAGGAGTGTAGCTGTGGACTGGAAGATTCCGCCGAACTGTCCCACATCTTCCCCCATCACAAATACCCTCTCATCCCGATCCATCTCTTCTCGGAGGGCTTCGCTTATGGCCTCACGATATTTCATTGTCCTCATGTTGAGACTTCCCCTTTGTCCGGTATTGTTCAGCGGCCCGAGGTGTGACAAACACCCCTCAACATCTCATCCACATCGGCCGGGGCACTCTCCTCGGCAAACCGAAAGGCCCTTTCAATTTCTTGATTCACTTCCTCATGAATTCGGTCCAGCTTTTTCTGGGTAACCTCCTTGCCCTCCAGGAGCTTCCGAGCGAAGTTCCTGATGGGATCTCTTTCTTCCTTCCAGTACTTGACTTCCTCCGGCGGTCGATACTTGCCGTCATCGGCCGTGAAGTGCCCATACCAGCGATAGGTCTGGCATTCTAGAAACGTAGGGCCTTCTCCCTTGCGAGCGCGCTCCACAGCCTCCACAGCAGCCTCCCTGACTGCCAAGACATCATTGCCGTCCACACAGACCCCAGGGATCCCGTACCCGGCACTGCGCTTGGCCAATGTGTCGAGAGAGCAGGCTTTCTTGATCGATACGGAAATCCCGTAAAGATTGTTCTCACAGACAAAAACAACGGGCAACCTCCAGATGGAAGCCAGATTGAGCGCTTCATGAAACGCACCCGTGGCGATGGTTCCATCCCCGAAAAAGCAGAGCACCACCTGATCGAGCCCCTTGTATTGGATTCCCAGTCCGGCCCCGACGGCGATGGGAAGGCCTGCCCCGACAATCCCGTTAGCCCCCAGGATCCCCAGCTGCACATCCGCGATGTGCATAGAGCCGCCCCTTCCTCGACAATAACCGGTCTCCTTGCCCAAGAGTTCCGCAAACATACGGCCCAGGTCCGCTCCCTTGGCGATGAGATGGCCATGCCCTCTGTGGGTGCTTGTGATGTAATCGTCTTTTCTGAGCCCATGAATACAGCCCGCGGCTATGGCCTCTTCCCCGACATACAGGTGCAAGACTCCGTGCGTGAGCCCTCTGCTGAAGGAAAGGAAACCCTGTTCTTCGAAAGCGCGGATTCTGACCATCACCCTGTACAAATCGATCTTCGTTTCCTTTGTGAGTCCCATAAAACCCTCCGGGGTAGATGTTGTTCGACCGGAATCCATTTCGCCCGGGCGCCCTTCCTTACCCACGCAAGATACCTTTGTGCTTGCCAGCCCGGATCTGTCCCGGGCACTCTTTATATCAATGTCTTCACCATCCCACCGTCCACGTTGATGGCCTGACCGGTAATGAACTTCGCCCTGTCCGACACAAGAAAAGCCACGATGTTCGCGATATCCTCCGGTTCACCGTGGTGCCCCAGGGGAATATTCTGTTCGGCGAACCATTTCATGACCTCCGGGACCGACATTCCCAGTTCCTTGCCCAGTTTTTCGGCCATCTGGCCGGGGCCATCCCAGAGGGGTGTCCGGATGGGTCCAGGACACACGGCATTCACCAGGATATTGTCTTTGGCCAGGTAATTGCTGAAGTCCTTTGTAAACATGTTCATCGCCGCCTTGATGGAATCATAGTCCAGCAGACCCCCCGGTTGCTTCGAGAAGATGGATGAAATATTGATGATCCGCCCCCACCCCTGTTTCCGCATATAGGGAATGGTCAGCTTACAGAGCCTGATCGGTCCGAACAACATCAGATCCATGTGGTGGCGGAACACTTCCTCAGGGAGTTCCAGGGGGTCGCTCTTCGGACCCACCCCGGCGTTGTTGACAAGGATGTCGATGCGACCGAACTTCTGTGCGGCCTGGGCCACGAAGTTCTTGTTGTCTTCCTCTCTTGCCACATCAGAGCGAACGGCAAGGACCTCCACCCCTTTGGTTCCGATCTCTTTGGCCGATTCATCAACCATCTCTTTACGCCGGGCGCAGATGGCCAGGTTACACCCTTCCTCAGCCAGAGTCAGGGCGATGGCCTTGCCGATGCCCTGGCCCGCCCCTGTGATCAATGCAACCTTTCCCTTCAGTCCGAGATCCATTCTTCTCCTCCTTTCACCTGAAACACCAGGGTCTTCATATCTTGTCCCACTCTTGGCCACGAAGGCTCTTGGTCAGATTCGGGGCAAAAGCCGCCCTTTTGGAGATGACTGACCACCCAACCGTAAGGTCCGGACTGCGCAACCCTTATATAACCGGCATTTTCTCGTTTGCCAAGCAGTGACTGAGCTTCCCCCTGCCGGATTTCTTGACATCGGCCACCCGTTATGAACCGTCTCGAAATGAGGCCCCTTTCAATCCCTCTTCACGTCTCCCGGGATAGCGAGCATTCGTTCCACAGCCCTCTTCGCCCGTACCCGGACATCTTCGGGCACCCGGACGACCGGTTCCATGCGCTCCAGGCACCAGAGGATTTCCTTGAGACCCGTCTTCTTCATATCCCCACAGACCATACCCGGGTCAACGGGAATAAACACCTTGTCCGGGTTTGCCCTGGAAAGGGGATAGAGTATTCCGGTCTCCGTGCCGATGATGAACTCCTTTTCGGCGGCCTCCCTAACATACGCGAGCATCCCTGAGGTGCTCCGGACTACGTCGGCCTGCTCCAATACAGCAGGCCTGCATTCCGGGTGTGCCAGGAAGGGTGCCGAGGGATGCTCCCCCCGGACCTTCCTCACCTGTTCGGCAGTCAGGCCATCGTGGACGGGACAGAAGCCCTCCCAAACGATCACTTCCCTGCCACTCTCCCTGGCGGCATAAAGGGCGAGGTTCCGGTCCGGGGTCATTAGGATTCTTCTCTCAGGCTCGACGGACTTGACTACCCGCACCGCATTGGCCGACGTGCAGCATATGTCGCTTTCCGCCTTGACCTCGGCGGTCGTGTTCACGTAGGTGACGACTACGGCGTCCGGCATTTCCTTCTTCTTCCGCCTCAGCGATTCCGCTGTGATGGTGTCCGCCATGGGGCAGCCGGCCGTGATCACGGGAAGCAGGACGGTCCTCTCCGGAGAAAGAATGGCGGCCGTCTCCGCCATAAAGTGGACCCCGCAGAAGACGATCACCTCCGCGTCCGTCCGGGAAGCCTTCATGGAGAGTTCCAGGGAATCCCCGCAAAGGTCCGCCACGCCCTGCACCTCGGGGCTCTGGTAGTTGTGGGCGAGGAGGATCGCCTTTCTATCCTTCAACCGCCTCCTGATCTCCAAGATCAGATCTTTCGTATTGCCGTCACCTCGAACCATGGGTTATAAGAAACACTCCTTTTCAGGTTCTCCGGGCTGCCGGCCGCGAACAATCCCGCCGCAAGCGGCATGCCCATTGTCGACCCCTCAGACAACAACCCTGAGGCCTGTATCCTATAATGAATTCCTGGGTTTGATCAAGCGCTTTGGAGTGTTCTTGCATCATGGACAGGGCACGCTTCATGTCAGAATGGAAAGGGAGGGTGGAGAGGTTTCAACGCCTGCTCCGGGGGCAACCGGTCGATGGGGCACTCATTGTCCAGAAGGTGGACCTCTATTACCTCTCCGGAACGGACCAGGACGCCCACCTGTGGGTTCCGGCCGAAGGGGAGGCCCTTCTCATGGTCCGAAAGAGCGTAGACAGGGCCAGGGCCGATGCCTTCCTCCCGCGGATCATCCCCCTGTCCAGTCTCTCCCTCCTGCCCGACTGCATCAGGGGCCACCAGGGCCGATCACCCGGGAGGATCGGCATGGAACTCGATGTGGTCCCATTCAACCTCTTCCAGGCCTATGCAAAGACCTTCGCGAGCGCGGAGTTGGTGGACATCTCCCACCTCATCCGTCAGACCCGCATGGTCAAGACCGACTTCGAGCTCTCCCTGATGAAGCGGGCCGCAGCCCTTGCAGACGAGTTGCTCGGAGTTATCCCCGATCTTCTGAAGGCCTCAGAGACCGAGACCGACCTTGCCCTCCGGGCTGAGGATTTCTACAGACGCCGCGGCCACCCCGGGCTCACCCGGGTGCGGAGCTTCAATATTGAGAGCATCTACGGCCATATACTGGCCGGCCACAGCGGGGCGGTCCCGAGCGCCTCCCCAGGGCCCACAGGCGGTTATGGACCGGGGCCCTTCTTCTCCCAGGGTCCAGGCAGGGGGAAAATCCGGCCCGGGGAACCTGTCCTGGTGGACTACTGTGCCAACGTGGAAGGCTATCATGCCGATCAGACAAGGATCTTCGTCCTGGGCAGCCTGCCGGACGAGATGATCCGAGCCCATCAGGCCATGCAGGCGGTCCAGGACGGGATGGCCCGCGCGGGTGTGCCCGGGGTCAGGGCAGGAGATCTCTACGAGCTGGGATTGAGGATTGCAGGCGAAGCAGGTATCTCCGAGGGGTTCATGGGCCACCCCCAGCCCGTCCCCTTCATCGGTCACGGGGTCGGCCTGGAACTGGATGAATGGCCCGTGATTGGCCGAAACTCGGACCACGTCCTGGAGGAGGGCATGGTCATCGCCCTGGAACCCAAGGTCGTGTTCCCCGGAAAAGGCGCGGTGGGGGTGGAGAACACCCTCGTGGTGACAGGGGCTGGAATGACAAAGCTCCAGCAATTCCAAGATGATATCGTCTTTATCCCCATTTTCCCATGATGCCCTTCAACAGGGCCTTGAGCGGATTATGCGGGATGGTCAGTTCTGACGGACTCGTAAAAAGTCGTCAAGGGCGACGGCACAGTGAAAAGCTCCATATGCGAGGCGCGCGAATCTTGAGGAATGAGACGTACATCGAAGTACGCCGCAGTGACGAAAGATGAAGCGCAACGCAGCAGATGGGCTTTTTACGAAGCCGTCAGTTTTGTTTTGACCTCACGTGTGCCCTTACACTAATATTCCCTTCACCCCCAAAGGCTGATCTCCACGCCTCCCACACAGAAAGGGAATCCGTATGAAAAAGAAGCCTGCCGTCGCCGTTGTCGGCACCTTTGATTCCAAAGGGGAAGAACACCTCTTCCTGAAAGAGCGCATCCATCAGAGGGGTCTCCCCGCCCTCATGATCAACGTGGGCACCAAGAGCCCATCGCCCTTTCCCCCCGATATTGATCTCTTTGAGGAGATCCGGAAAGAAAACCCCAGCAGCCGGGATCAGGCGATCGAGGCAACGATCCAAAAGGCCCGGGAGATCGTGAGAAGACTTCATTCCCAGGAGAAGATCTCCGGGATCATCTCGGCGGGCGGAGGCACAGGGACCCATCTGGCCACGAGTATCATGCGCGTCCTGCCACTGGGAGTCCCCAAGGTCATGGTCTCCACCGTGGCCTCCCGGGACATGAAGAACACGGTGGGCACCAAGGATATCACCATGATGCACAGTGTGACAGACATCCTGGGTGTCAACAGCGTGCTGGGAAAAATCCTGGACAAGGCCGCCGCCGCTGTTTGCGGCATGGCCGAGAGCCGCTGGCAACCCGTTGAGGAAAAGAAATGCATCGCCCTGACCATGTTCGGCTTCATCACCCCGGCGGCCGAAGCCGTCAGGCCCCGCCTGGAAGCCATGGGTTACGAGGTGGTGGCCTTCCACGCCAACGGCACCGGCGGCACCGCCATGGAGGAACTGGCGCGGGAAGGTCATTTTCACGGCATCCTGGATCTGGCCACCCACGAACTGGCGGATGAATTGAAACAGGGTTACTGCAGGGGGATGGGACCCGAGAGGCTCGAACCCAGTGGTATTCCCCGTCTGGTGGTCCCCGGCGGTCTGGACTGTGCCGTGCTGGAATTCACCCGCGACAATATCCCCGCCGAGTACAGGGATCGAAAGATCTTCTTCTACGATTTCCGATCCGCCATTCGCCTCAGTGACAAAGAGACCCTCTTTCTCGCAGAACAGCTGGCCGCGAAACTCAACCGCGATCCCGCCCGGGTCAAGGTGCTCATTCCCTTGAGGGGCTGGTCCGAGGCGGATCAGGTGGACGGTCCCCTCTTCGACCCGGCCATGAACGAGGTCTTTTTACGAAGACTGAAAAAGGGGCTGGATCCTTCCGTGGAGATTCGCGAGGCGAATTTTCATATCAACGATCCCGGCTTCGCACGCTTGGCCGCAGAGATCATGGATGGCATGATCCGACAAAGCTGAAGTAAAGGATGAATCCGTCTTCTCCTCGAGACCCGTGGGGAGAGACAGGGCCTGGCGGTCATCTCATTTGGGTTGGTCTCCAAATACCCGATCCAGGTCTTCGTCTTTCACGTCGAAGACCGTGCCATGGGGAGGCAAAGGCTCGGAGAGCAGGAATTCGGGCAAGCGATCCTGTCCGGGCCCGATCCCCGCGGCAAGGTTGAAGGCCCTTTCCTTTCTCAGAGTCTCCCAGCCTATTCGCCAGACATCTTCCTCACTGGGGACTTTGCCCGTCAGGGCACCCATCAAGCGGGCAAACAAACCGTGTTCGCTTCGCAGCCCCGTGAATTGACATAATCCAAGGCTGTCAGCGATCACAATATTGATCTGAACGTCTCTGGATCGCTCCGTGTGTCCCTCATGGGAAAGGGGTTCCTCTGCGACAAAGCCCGCAGTGTGATCTGCCCCCTGAGGACTGGTGGCGTAAGTCACCCCCAAACCCTTGAGGGCCCTCGCTTCATGCGCCGGGAGGGCCTGCCCTTTTACCGCCGGGACTCGGGTGATCCCAAATGCCTTTCCCGTCCTTGTCGCACCCTCCCCGAGAACACGCCCCAACGCAGTCCCTTGCCCGATCTCGTCGATCAGTTGAATCGCCCTGCGGCCGTCACCAAACCGAAAGAGCTCAGTCTCAGTAAGAATGCCCAAGGTCACTCCGATTTCTATCGTATCCATGCCATAGTCGTCACAACGAAAATCAATCTGAGCCATGATGTCAAGGTCATCGATGTCCAGATTGGCCCCCATCATGGCAATGGTTTCATACTCCAGACCCGATGTCAGAAAGGCGCCTTCCGAATCATGGAAAACATTCGAGCACCTCACCAGGCACCCTTTCATACAAGCATGCCCCATGGTCCCGCCACGCTCCACTACCAGGGCCTTCAATCGATTTGCACTCAGACGATCCTTCTTTTCGTAAACCCCCGAGGAAAAATTGCGAGTCGGCAGGCTGCCCCTGGCATGGCTGATATCGATCAGGCCAGCGGTGCCGTTCTCCCGCCAGAATGCCGTTTTTTTGTCGGATCGAAGAATCCTTGTATATTCCTTCGCTGCCTCCGCAAAGACGCCCGGGTCAACTGCCTTTCGCAACTGAGATCCCTCCGGATCAATCACGATGGCTTTGAGCCCTTTTGAACCCATCACCCCCCCAAGGCCACCCCGACCTGCGTGCCGGCAGGGTCGCCCTTCTGTGTCGGTGACGGCGATGGTTGCGGCCGCCATCTTCATTTCTCCACATGGGCCTATGGACAGGATCACCACGTCCTGACCAAAGCGTTTCTTCAGGATATCCACCGTTTGGTAGTTCCCCAGATGATGCAATTCCGGAGCCTCCACGAGTTCGGCCGACCGCCCACGAATGAGAAGCAACCGGGGGCACTCCTTATCGGACATGCCCCTGATTACCACTGCGCCGATGCCCAGTTGCGCCAAAACCATTCCCCCCATCCCACCCACATTGGACTCCTTGATTCCACCCGTGAGCGGGCTCTTTCCCACCACAGACAATCGGCTCGCCGTAGGCATCGACGTGCCTGCAAAAAGGCCCGGCGCAAAAACGAGCACATTGCTGGAGCCCAGAGGATGACAGGCCTCCGGTACCTCTCGAAGAAGGATGCTGTCCCCGAGAGCACGACCTCCAAGCCAGACTGCGCCCTCCGGCAAACCGGTGTTCAGAATCCTCTCACTTTCAAGGTCCACATCTATGCATGTTCTCATCAATGACTCCTCGTTGGCCATCCTTGTGTCCCCCACAACCACCGCATGGGCTTCCCCCCATGTTTCGCGCCACAAATTTCTTGTGGACAGCAATGGCATCCCGTACCACCTAATTCCTATTAACCCAATTTACGGTGAACTGACAAGCTGAGTTTCACCATTGATTTTGCGGCTGCCCGAGGGTCCTCTTTCAAAGATACGCCAACATACCCCTGAGATCACCCCCCCACGGCTCTCATCATCAATCAACGCTAGCGGGGAGAGGG
>JAFGPH010000008.1 GCA_016926135.1 Deltaproteobacteria bacterium | reverse complement strand
TGCTCCTCGTTGCCGAAATAGTAGAGGGGACCGATTCCGAGGGAGTTCCCGGCCGCCACGGTGGCCGCATGGGAACCGTCCACCCTGGCCATTTCCTCCGTGGCAATGATGTAGGAGAGGTAGTCCATGCCCTGGCCGCCGTACTTCTCCGACACGAACATGCCGAAGAGGCCCAGGTCTCCCATCTTCCTCATCGTTTCGTAAGAGAACTCCTCTTTCTCGTCCAGCTCCGCAGCTACGGGTCTGATTTCCTTCTCTGCGAACTGGCGAACCGAGTTCCTCAGGATTTCCTGTTCCATGGAAAGGCTAAAATCCATCGTCCTCCCCCCATTGTGCTTCGCCGTAGAGCGGGGTGTGCTTCAGCGGGCCGGTGCGCGGATCACCCCCATTGGCTGGAGCCCCGATTCACGAACCTTTGCGAACCGATTTTCCGAGTCGTGTTAGAGGGTTCCGGGAGCATCCGAAAAGTATAGGTGGCGGCTTCGACTTTTGTCAATCATAACTTGTCATACCCGGGGCGTATCGAGCATTCCGAGATACGGATATGCCCTTGACAAATGGCCAAAATTTACCCTTAATAACATTTCACTGGACCGCCGGGCTGAAAGGGATAAATGCGGATGTCCCCCGGTCCGGTTTTGCCGCACGGCGTTTTTTCCGCCGGAAAACCGGTCCATCCTCGATCGCGCGATTGTTGTTCTGAAACCGGAAAGGAGGATACACAAACATGATCAAGTTCAGCGAACGCCAACTCAGGATCCCCAGACTCTTGCGACCTGTCTATCTGGTTACGGCCGGTCAGTCCAAATTCGACCGCGCCATCCCTGAGAAGCGAACGGAAGAGCTCTGCATCGACGCCCTCACCATGGCCGCCCGATTGATCGACAAGACCCCCGCGGAGCTGAAAAGTTATATCCACACGGCCTACTACGGGCATTTTGCCGATCACTTTGGAGACCAGCTCCTGGGTGAGGCGGTGATTCACGACCGTCTCGGCCTGGATCCCCTCGGGAACATCGGGGTCAAGACCGGAGGGGCGACCGGCGGATCAACGCTCTGGGAGGGGGTCAAAGCCGTGGCGTCGGGCTATTCGGACTGCGTGCTGGCCATGGGCTGGGAACGCATGGACGAAGTTCCTACGGATGAAGGAAATCACCTCATCTCCTGTGCCGCGGACAAGGACTGGGAGACCCCCCTGGGTCACATCTATACGGGTTACTATGCCGTCATGGCCCAGAAATACTGGCACGTTTTCGGGAAACAGGATGAGTCCTTCAGGCGCACCCTGGCCGAGATTTCCGTAAAGCACCACGGCTATGCAAGGTTCAACCCGTTTGCCCATGCCCCGATGAAGATCACCGTGGACGACGTCTTGAAATCCCCCGTGGTCGCTCATCCCTTGAGAGCCCTGGACTGCTGCCTGATGAGTGTGGGAGCGGCATGTGCCGTCCTCTGTGACGAAAGGACGGCCCTGGAACTCACCCGGAACACCCAGAACAAACCTCTCCGGATCTGGGTGGCCGCCGGTTCCCACACGCTCCGACCTGCCTGCCGACGCGACATGGAGATTCCCCTGCTCCCCCACGAATCCCCCGATCAGTACAAGGATCTGGACGATCGATTCCCGGGCGCGGGGCGGTATCCGGGCTTTTCCTCCTTCCTGGCGGCCAGGATGGCCGCATACTACGGGTACCGGATGGCCGGCATCACCAACCCCATGGACGATTTGGACGTCCTGGAGCTGCATGATGCGTTCACCATCAGCGACATCCAGACCTACGAGGACGTCGGACTGAGGCCCTACGGGGAGGGCAGGGATTATGTGGAATCCGGGGACTGCTACCACACCAATCCTCGAACGGGCAAGCCCGGCAAACTGCCGTCCAACCTCTCGGGGGGCCTGATCGGCTGCATGCACGCGGTGGGCGCCACGGGGATCATGCAGGCGTTCGAGATCTCCTCACACCTGTGGAACCGCTGGGCCGAAATCCACGGGGACCCGAAAATCTGGGAAGCCTTTCACCGGAAGAAACCCGACGACTGGCAGGACCTCCAGGTGAAAGGGGCCAGGCGGGGCATGGCCATCAGCCATGCGGGAGTGGGGTCGCACGTGACGGCAACCATTCTGATGGATCCGGATCATCTGTTGAAGACGGACACCGAGAGGGAGGAAAGACCATGAGCACGTACGGAACGGTGCGCGTGAAAAACGGGCAATACAAGATCAAGGGAGACTTTCATCATATCACGCCGAACATGCCTATCCGGAACGAAGACGAAGGATGGGCCCTGATGGGCGTCACCAACCCCCGCGATATGACCTACATCCACACGTACGGTGGGGAGGCGGTTTTCTTCGAAAACCTTTCCAAAGGGAGAATCTTCGGATCGAGGTGCGACAACCGGGAATGCGGGTTCAAGGGCACCCTCTACCTGCCCTTTCGCATCCACTGCCCGGACTGCCTGGCCAGAAATACCCCGGTGGACATCACCGACACCTGCAAGAACACGGCGAGGATACACACCTTCATGGTGTGCGAGCGCTCCGGGGCTTTCAACACCCTGGACAAGCCCATCAAGTTCATCAATGTCGAATTCGACGGGGTGGCCACCATCCTGATGAGTTACCTCTCCAGGGGGAACCCTCAGATGGGCATGAAGGTCGTCCCTATTTTCAGGACCGAGGCCCCCACCTACACCATCACGGATCTCTCCTGGGTTCCGCAGGGAACCCCCGAAAGAGACCTTCCGGAGGGATTCCGCTTCGGGTAGATCCCTTCTTTCTGAGACGAAAACAGGAAAGGGGGCCCCCTGAGGCCCCCTTTCCTGCCGGATCGTCTAAACGAAAGGTCAGTCAATCAGGAGTTTCATTTGCCGGATGTCCACCTCCTCCCCCATCTTCCGGCAGCGCTCCGCCATCTCCGCCCTCTTCCGCTCGCCGTTCTGTCTGAAGGAAATGATGATCTCCTGAATCGCGTTTTTCCGAATGATGCGTTCCAGGTCCGCCCCCCCTCCCAGCACGGGATAACCCATGATGCGCCTCTTGTACTTGCGCGGATTGTCGTCGATAAAACCCACCACCACCAGTTCCAGAGCAGGGTTGTTTTCGATTTCCTTCACCACCATCTGCCCGCCCACCCCGGCGCCGTAAACGAGCGTGGGCTTCCCTTTCTGCCGGCTCTTCTTGATCCCCTCGTCCACCAGGCGAAAGGAGAGCCGCGAAAGCGATACCAGAACCAGCATGAGGACCCAGTAAATGATAAAGACCGCCCTGGAGAAACTCTGGAAACGATAGATGAAGAGAAGGATCAGCATCGCGAGGATGGTCGCTCCGGTGATCCCCTTGATGTAGTCGATCAGGTCGCTCAAGCCCGTGCTCTCCCAGATCCCCCGATAGACTCCCAGGACGTAGAAGCAAAAGATCTGACAGGCGACCATGATCGGCAGGGACTTCATGAAGAACTGAAAATCCTTGCCGATGAGATAGTACATGGGCCCTTCGAATCGAAGGAGATAGGAGGTGTAATAGGCCACGGTCACCAAAACAAAATCCAGGAAGACCTCAAAGATCCGTCTTCGGTACGTGAGCTGCACCAGGATGGGCGTGAATGACCCCAGCCCGTTCTGGGAGAGGACGGACTTTTCCTGGTAGACCTTGACCCTCGCCAGAACCATCCAGAAAAAGACCACGAAGAGCAGGTAAAGAACGATCAGGACCAGCGTGGGCCCGATGCTCAGGCGGTGAATCGCCAGGGCAATGCATCCGGAGACTGCCGCAAAGGCATAGAGCACCAGAACGGCCTTCTTTTCCGAAAAGCCGATGGCCACCATCCGGTGTGAAGAATGATCCCGACCCCCCTGGGAGATGGGCCGGCGAAAGAGCTTCCGCATGAAACTCACGAAACCCGTGTCCAGGATCGGGATGAAAAGGATCAGAATGGGTATGGCGATGACCGAGAGCAGGTGGCCGGCGGTCCCCCCTGCGCTGCTTCCCGTCCCCCCCGCTGCGGTCAGGCCGG
>JAFGPH010000502.1 GCA_016926135.1 Deltaproteobacteria bacterium | reverse complement strand
GCATTGGTGGACACGTTGCCCCCCAGGGTGCAGACCTTGCCGCTCGCAGGGTCCGGCGGGAAAAAAAATCCGTGAGGCAGCAGGGCCTTTTCGAGCTCCGCGTAGACGACGCCCGGCTGCACCACGGCCAGGCGGTCGTCGATGCTGATCCTCACGATCTTGTTCATGTGACTGAGGTCCAGCACGATCCCCCCCTTTGCCGGCACGGCCATGCCCGAGAGCCCGGTGCCGGCGCCCCTCGGGATCACGGGCACGTCTTCTCGATTGGCCAGCTTCAGAACCTCCGAAACCTGTTCCGCGGTGGTGGGCCAGACCGCGCAGGATGGCCGGTGAAAGTGCTCGGACGCGTCATACGAGTAGGAGACCAGATCGATCAGGTTCTCCGTGTAGTTTTCCGGGCCCACGATTTGGATCAGAGCTTGTTTGACAGTTTCGATCAAGGTTCCTCCCCTTTGTCCCTTTGTGCCTTTGTCCCTTTGTCCCTTTCTTCCAACGCCCCCATGGCCAGCACCACCGGCGCCAGAATCACGTGCAGCAGTCGGCTGAACGGCAGGTACGCGATGAAGGCCCCGGTCAACACGGCATGCAGGTACCACACATACACATAAATCCCCGTCAAGGCGGATGAATGGCCAAAAAACAGGCTGAGCCCGTAGCCGGCGAAGGCGTACCCCGAGCCTTGAGGAGAACCCGTCATGGCAATCCGCAGCCCCTCCAGCAGGAAGCCCACAACCACGATTCCCCCGATCAGGAAAAGGGCAATCCGATCGCGCCCCGGCACAGCGGCCGGTCTGTCCGTCTCCGACCGCGCGCCCCGCACATAGGCCAGGATCAAGCCTGCCAGAAGCATCAAGCCGGTAAAGTCAAACAGGACGGCTGTCAAGCCGTGATTTTTGTCCACCATAGCCCAGATCCACGATTGCCCGGGCGCCCAAAGCGTGCCCAAAAGGGCAACGATTCCCCAGAGGGACCGGAACACAAAGGCATAGAAGATGAGACCGTGAATGGCCCAGCGGGAAGTCGAGCGCCTGAAGAGCCTCCTTTGACAGAGAACATCCAATGTCAAGGCCCTCAGCACCGGGATCCCCCGTCCGCTGAAGAGGCCCTTGATTCCATCCCCCAGAAGACCTGCGAGCTTGCTGATGGCTCCCTGAGCGTCGCCTCTCCGACCGGTCCCTGTGAGGACATAGGACAGGAACATCGCCAGGCCGGCCAGAAAAACGAGCAGGGCCAGGAGGGTGGTGGTATCGCCCGCCGAGAAGGTCGCCGTGTGGCAGGGCATGCAGAGGATGCTCTTCGCCGGCAAGACACGGGCCGCCGCACCGACCGGATTCCCCTGATAGTGGCACCTCTTACAGGACCCCTCCCCCTTCGGCAGCACCATGTGGTGAACCCGGGACTCCCTGCCCTGCTTGAGCAGCCTCTTCCAGAGCACTTTCCCGGAGACATCATCCCGCAACACCTGGATACCCCCCAGGTGGCAGGCTTCGCAGGGCACACGCGCGTGCGCATCGTGGGCCAGCTTTTCGTCGTGAGGCAGGTGGCACTGTCTGCATTCGCCTCGATTCTGTTTCCCGTGGTTGTATCGGGCTGCCTCGGTGTGGCACACGCTGCACTGAAATCCTGCGTGCGGCGTGGAGCGGAATATGGCTCGGTTGATGGGGGAGACTTTCCGGGCCGTCTTCTTCCTGGCTTGGCCTTCTCCGGCAGCATGGCAGTGAAAGCAGAATTCTCCCAGCTTCTCCACCGCCTTCGGCTCCCCTGCCCCTATCAGGCGGTGGCAGGTCATGCACTGCTCATCCTCTGAAGACCATGCAGGCAGGGCGGTTTGTTCCTTGTGGCACAGGCCGCACTGCTCATGCCTGGGCCTGGAGGGATCCGGTGTTTTGGCCGCGTCATTTTCTACGGGGGTTTGGGAATGGGGGTCATGGCAGGATAGGCATGCCTTGTATTTCCGGGTGTCCTCGACCTTTGCGCTGCCGTGAACACCCTGCGCCAGTTTTTCCGGCACATCGTCGTGGCAGGCCAGGCAGTGATCCACATGGAAGAGGTCTTCCTGCCTTTTTGTCACATTCTCAGGGTCCGGGTGCAGGGGCCGTCCCCGAACGGCTCCATGGCAGTCCTGGCAGGATGTACGACCGTGCACAGAGGCATGGAACCTCTTGGCATCGATGAACCAGGAGGATGCCAGTGCTGTCCGAAGAGGGCAGATCAGGATCGCCAGGAGCGATCCGCACACCAGGATCGCTCTTACCGTTCGCTGAAAGCCGCCCTGTTTCATCAGACAGGCAGATCCCTCTTGAGAAGGTACCATTTGCCGTCTGCCGTAAAACCCAGGATGCCTGCCGCAGCGAGACTCTCCACGGCTTTAGGCCTGAAATCCTTCAACCCCATCTTAAAGAATTCCTTCTTGGCATAGGGGAGCGCCACCGCGCTCTGCACATCGAAAGCCTGTTTCATCTCCAGGTCCTTGACGACCCACCTGCAGGCCCGCCTGATGCGAATGGCCACCCCCCACTGGGTCAAAAGATAAACCGCGATGAGAATGAGAATGCCCAGAATGATCTGTATTGCGTCAGCCAACCTCGGTTTTCCTCCTCCTTCACCCCGTCCGCCGCCAGGCAGCGCGTTAGGTGCAACGTCTCACAATACCGGAACGCATCACGCACCGTCACGGGAAAGTCACTGACGGGAAACACCGTGCAAAAACCGCCGGGAAGTCGCATCATTGTGGTGAGTTTTTGGCGGGCTGTCAACCGTTTCCTGCACAACGGTTTCCCGCACTGAAAAAATGGTTGCCACCCGTGGCGGGGGCGTGGTATAGGCAACATTCAGTCCATACGGTGGCGGCCGAAATTCCAGGCATCTCATCCCAGTTAAAACTCCACTCCGGGGCGTGGAAGAGTAAACGGCGGCAGCGTATGGATGAAAGCCCAAGTCACTGATTTTCTTTTCATCTCAATATGCGCAGAGGCCTTAGGCCCTTATCTTTTTCTTTGATCGGATCAGGGGTTCTCCCTATTGCTTAGCGGGATTCGGCATGAGGGGGACGATGTCAACCGTTCACGGGGTAAACCTTATTCGAGAAAGGGGAGGAAGAGATGAAGGAGAAGCAGACGAAGCAGGAAAGCACGAAGCAGATGTCGCGCCGCTCGATCCTGAAGGGGGCGGCAGCGCTCGCCGGGGCTGCCACGCTGGGCTTCCCGTCGATCATCAAGGCCCAGGGACCGATCACGATGCGCTGGCAGAGCACCTGGCCTACCAAGGACATTTTCCATGAGTTCGCCCTGGACTTCGCCAAGAGGGTAAACGACATGACCGGCGGGGACCTCAAGATCGAGGTGCTTCCGGCCGGGGCCGTGGTGCCGGCCTTCAATTTGCTGGATGCGGTCTCCAAGGGCACGCTCGACGGAGGTCACGGCGTGCTGGTGTACCACTACGGCAAGCAGAATGCCCTTGCCCTGTGGGGATCCAGCCCTGCCTTCGGCATGGACGCCAACATGCTGCTTGCCTGGCACAAGTATGGCGGAGGCAAGGCCCTGCTCCAAAAGGTGTATGACTCCATCGGCGCCAACGTGGTGTCCTTCCCTTACGGTCCCATGGCGACCCAGCCGTTGGGCTGGTTCAAAAAGCCCATGACCAAGGTGGAGGACTTCAAGGGCGTCAAGTTCCGCACCGTGGGCATTTCCATCGACCTCTTCACCGGACTGGGCGCAGCGGTGAATGCGCTCCCCGGCGGCGAGATCGTGCCCGCTCTGGACCGGGGTCTGCTGGATGGAGCCGAGTTCAACAATGCCAGTTCCGATCGGCTCCTCGGCTTCCCGGATGTGGCCAAGGTGTACATGCTCCAGAGTTACCACCAGAGCGCGGAGCAGTTCGAGATCATGTTCAACAAGGATAAGTTTAAAGCCCTGCCTCCCAAAATCCAGGCCCAAATCGAGAGTGCCGTGGAGGCTGCCTCCGCGGACATGTGGTGGAAATCGATCGACCGCTATTCCAAGGACTACATCGAGTTGCAGACCAAGGACAGGGTCAAGATGTACAAAACACCGGATGCGATCCTGAAGAAGCAGCTCGAAATCTTCGACCAGGTCATTGAGAAGTATTCGGCCAAGAACCCCCTGTTCAAGGAGGTCGTGGCGTCCCAGAGGGCCTTTGCCAAACGTGCGGTGAGCTGGTACCTGGATACCATGGTCAGCCCCCGTATGGCTTACAACCATTATTTCCGCGCCAAGAAGGCCGCACCGGCAAAACCTGCGGCGAAGAAGTAATAGGTCTTCCGTCGCCTCCAGCCATCAGCCATCCGGGTGCATCCGCATTCGGGTGGCTGATTCTCAAAAAGGACCGGATATGCAGAAAATCCTGCTTACCGTCGACAAGATCAGCACCTTTGTCGGCAAGACCTTTTCCTGGCTGATCCTGTCGCTCACCTTTCTCGTCACCTGGGAGGTGTTCTCGCGCTACGCCCTGGATGCCCCGCACGCCTGGGCCTTTGATGCGATGATCCAGATGTACGGAGCCCTTTTCATGATGGCAGGCGCCTACACCCTCTCGAAAAACGGCCATGTTCGCGGGGATGTGCTCTACGGCTTCTTCCCGCCCAGGCTGCAGGCCACCATCGACCTCACGCTGTACATCGCGTTCTTTCTTCCGGGCACCATCGGTCTCTGCTGGGCAGGGTACAAATACGCCGCAGAGTCCTGGGCCATCCGGGAGTACTCGAGCATCACGGTCGACGGCCCGCCCATCTTCACCTTCAAGACCGTCATTCCCGTTGCCGGGTTTTTCCTGCTGATCCAGGGTATCGTGGAAATCATCCGGTGCATCCGCTGTCTGAAGGACGGCCAGTGGCCCTCCCGCGAAGAGGACGTGGAGGAGGTGGACGTGGACAAGTTGAAGGACATGATGCACGTCAGGGACGAGGACATCGCCAATCTCGATGCGGTGGTGAAGACCAAGGAAAGGGGCGGCCAGTGAGAAAAGAAGCCTATTTCGGACTGGGGATGATGGCGATCGTTGTGGGCCTGATATTCTATATCCTGCCCGCACCTTCCCAGATGACCAACGGGCACCTGGGCCTTTTGATGCTGGCCATGATCGTGGTGGCCATCATGCTGGGCTTTCCAACGGCGTTCACGCTCATGGGTCTCGGCACCACGTTCACCTTTTTCGCCTATTACAGTGCCAACCCGGAGACGGCGCTGACCCAGACCCTCGATCTGATGGCGCTGCGCGCCTACTGGGTCATGAGCAACGACGTGCTCATCTCTGTCCCCCTGTTCGTTTTCATGGGCTATCTGGTGGAACGATCCAACCTGATCGGGAGGCTGTTCAGGGGCCTGCACCTGGCAACCGCGAGCATCCCCGGGTCGCTGGCCGTTGCAACCATCGTGACCTGCGCGATCTTTGCCACCGCCTCCGGGATCATCGGCGCGGTGGTGACCGTGATGGGCCTGCTCGCGTTTCCGGCCATGCTCAAGGCAGGCTACGGTATCAGGCTTGCGGCCGGGGCTGTGACCGCGGGCGGCACGCTCGGCATCATGATCCCTCCTTCGGTGCTGCTCATCCTCTATGGCGCCACGGCCGGCGTGTCCGTGGTTCAGCTTTACGCCGGGGCCTTTTTTCCGGGCCTTATGCTGGCCGGGCTCTACGTGTTCTACGTCATCATCTGCGCAAAGTTATGGCCCCATTCCGCTCCTCCCCTCTCCGAGGAAGACCGGCGCGTGGACCTGCCCAAATTCGCGCAAACCATCATGAAGACCTGGAGCCGGAACGTGATGGTGGGCCTGATCGCTGCGATGAAGGGCAAACGCAACGCGGACGTGCCCATGCGCACCCTCCTGAGCCACCTTCTTGTCGCGCTTCTCCCCGCCCTCGCAACCGCACTGCTCATGGGCTCACTCTATCTCGTGGCAACAGCGCCCGAAGAAGCCGTCCCCGAGGGGGTTCAGGCAATGGGCATCGCGGCAGAGCCTGAGCAGGTCGAGGCCGACGCCGTAGGACTGCAGGAGCCTGAAGGAGCCGGAGAGGAGGGCTCGGGGGCGCTGGAACAAGACGAAGCAACGGAGGTTCCGGCCGAAGGCGTGCAGCAGGCCGAGGTTGCGACAGCGACACAAACCGAAGTTCCGAAGGTGGAAACCGAGACAGAGGCCGAGGCCCAACCGGCTGCTTCGACCGAACGGCTGCCCGCCCCCAGGTGGTGGTGGATCACACTGGGCGTCTTTCTGGCCATCATGGCGGTCGTCTATGGTATTCTCACCTTTGTCCGCCTTGAAATCTTCAAGATGCTACTGACCTCCTTCTTTCCGCTGGCGCTCATCATTCTGGGCGTGTTGGGAACCATTGTTGTCGGGCTGGCGACGCCTGCCGAAGCGGCGGCCATGGGCGCCTTCGGTGGGTTAATGCTGGCGGCGGCCTATAGACAGCTCAATTGGCGTGTGCTCAAGGAGTCGGTGTTTCTCTGCGCCAAAACCAGCGCCATGGTGTGCTGGCTCTTCGTGGGTTCAGGCATTTTCGCGGCCGCCTTCGCGCTGCTCGGAGGTCAGGAGATCGTGGACACCTGGGTGAAATCCATGGATCTTTCACCCATCCAGTTCATGATTCTCGCTCAAATCATCATCTTCCTGCTGGGCTGGCCCCTGGAATGGACCGAGATCATCGTGATCTTCATGCCGATCTTCATCCCGCTGCTCGGTCACTTCGATATCAATCCGCTCTTCTTCGGCCTGCTGGTGGCGCTCAACCTGCAGACGGCGTTCCTGTCGCCCCCGGTTGCCATGGCCGCCTTTTACCTGAAGGGCGTTTCTCCGCCGCACGTGTCGCTCAACCAGATCTTCCTGGGGATGATGCCCTACATGGTGATCCAGGTATTCGCCATCGCCCTGCTGTACATCTTCCCGGGAATCGGTTTGTGGCTGCCCGGGCTGGTGTACAAGTAACGGTCTGGGAAGGTCCAAAGGTTCATACGGCTCCGCCGGTCCAAAGGTCTTTTCGACCCCGGACCCTGGACCTTGAACCCTGGACCAGCAGTCTGAGACAATCCCATCCGGCCTCCAACTTCTACGCAAATCGCAAAGAATGGAAAGGCTAAGGGTCTAAATGTAGTAGTTGAAACGCTTCCAGAACTCCTTGTCTCCCTCCTGCCAATCCGGTCCGAACTTCCGCTCGTAGTAGTTCTCCAACCTGTCCATCCAGCGCCACCAAAGGCTCTTGCCCTTTTCCCTGGCCTCCAGAATGTCCGCCAGGAAGTTCACGATCCGGGTGATTTCATCCTTCGGCACATAGGATGCGGCACCGCCCTTGAAGGACTTCACCGTATCCTCGGGACTCAGGGCGTGGGCCGTGAGCATGACAGGGGTGATGTTCCTCTGCCCGGCAATCTCCAGCAGCTTGTAGCCGTCGACCCCCATGATATCCAGGATGGCGAAATCGAAGGCCTCGCTCTCCAGGAGCCGCTTGGCCTCCTCGAATGTGGATGCCTTGACCACCCGGCACATAGAAAGGAGTTCCTCCAGAACCACCAACACATCCGGCTCATCGTCCACGATGAGAATTTTCTTGCCTTTCAAAGCCTCTTCTCTCTTTTCCATACGTTCCCCTCCCCCAAAGATGCACGATCGAAAGATGAAAGTGGATCCCATTCAAACACACATGAAGCGGTTATACAAGTTTCTCTCTTCCCCGGCTCCTTTCGGGCCGGCCTGAACATTCGGGAGTTGCGGGTTTCACGGCTCGAAGGGAATGGTGAGGCTGAAAAGCCCGTGCTCCATTTTGGCTTCAAAGGTCAGCCCACCCTTTTCAAAGACCTTCATCATGGCCTTGTTGGAGGCCAGCACGTCGGCGGTGAAACCCTTCAGCCCCCTTTCCCTGGCCAGGGGCACCAGCATCTTGAACAGGTAAGAGGCGATTCCCAGCCCCTGAAACTTCTCATCCACGATGAAGGCGGTATCCGCATAGGGTCGATCCTGGTGCCGCACGAATCTCGCCTCGGCGATGATGCGGTCGTCGGGCGGGTCTCCCGCCAGGCCCACGATGGAAACGGTCCGGTTGCAGTCCACATTCACGTATTCCTGCATGGCCGCATGGGGCATGGTCCGGATGGGGCTGAAATACCGGTAATAGACGGCCTGATCCGAGAACCGGTAGAAAAGACGCCTCATGTCCTCCTCATCGGACGGCTTGATCGCGCGAAACCGGATCCGCAGGCCGCCCTTGAAGGTCTCCTGGCCGCTGATTTCTGCGGGATACAGCACCGAGCACTGGGGCAGAAAGATCTGATCCTGGTAGAGGATTCTCTTTTCTTTGGCCTGCGCCACCAGCTCGGGCCGGTCCCCGGGATGGGCGATATCGATCAGGGCCTGCGCCCTCTCCCGAACCGTGCGGCCCTTCAGGCTGGCGACGCCATACTCCGTAACGACCATGTCCACGGACTCACGGAGGCCGAACTGGTTGGGGAACTCCTCCACCGAGATCCGGATGTTCGGCCGGCCTTTGGGGTCCCGACTCGGAAGGGCGAAGAGGGTCGCCCCTCCATCGGAGATCTCGGCCCCGTTGAAAAAGTCCAGGATTTCTCCCGGCTCCGCGGCAACGTTCCCTTTGCCGAAGTGAAGGGCGATTCTGCCGGAGAGATCCACCTTCCGCGCGGGCAGAATGGCCACAAAGCGGCTGTTACGCCCGATCTGGAGCGGGTCGAACACCTTGTCCACCCCCTGGAACTCCACCAGGGGATTTCGGTCCAGCCACGCCATGAGTTCCGGGGTGCCGATCGCATAGGAAACCACCGATTTTCCCCTCCAGGTGGCCTTG
>JAFGPH010000501.1 GCA_016926135.1 Deltaproteobacteria bacterium | reverse complement strand
TTCGAAGAGGCCGACGGGGGCACCGTGTTCCTGGATGAGATTGGTGAGCTTCCTCTTTCCCTGCAGGTGAAGCTGCTGAGAGTCCTCCAGGATGAGGAGATCGCACCCCTGGGCGGGGTAAGTTCCAGGAAGATCGACGTGCGGGTCATCGCCGCCACCGCCAGGGATCTCAAGAAGGAGGTGGATGCCGGGAGGTTCCGCGAAGATCTCTTCTACCGCATCGATGTGCTGAGCATTCACCTGCCTCCCCTGCGAGAGAGGCGAGGGGATATCCCCCTGCTCATCGGTTACTTCATCGATATCTTCAACGCCAAGCTGAAGAAGAACGTTCAAGGGCTTTCCTCCCAATCCCTCCCCATTCTCATGGCCTATCCGTGGCCGGGGAACGTGAGAGAACTGGAGAACGTCACCGAAAGGGCGGTCCTCCTGGCCAAAGGAAGATGGATCACCCCGGATGACCTGCCGCCCTATATGACCTCGGGCGATGCGCTTCCCCCTTCCCCGGATCCCCTGCAGTCCCTCTCCATCAAGAAGGCCTCCAAGACCCTCGAACGGGACCTGATCCGCAGGGCCCTGGACCTGACCAAGGGGAATCGCTCCCAGGCAGCCAGGATCCTGGAGGTCAGCCGTCCCATGCTCCTGTCCAAAATCAAGGAGTACGGCCTGGAGAAAAAATAGGCAGGTCAAGCTCCCTGGCCGATTTGGAGCCCAAGAGCTGCCGATGTCGGAGGTCAAGGCGAAAGCCGTGATCGGTATCATCGAAGGCATATGATGATTGAAACGACAACGAAGCGGGAAACCGAAGGGGAGGGTGCAATCGAAAAATCGATAGAGACCCCGCCACGCAACGCCCACCAGACTTCCACGTTCTACGGCTGGTTCGTCGTGGCGGCCTGTTTCTGCCTGACCCTCACCCTGGGGGAGACCTTCTGGTCTTTCGGGGTCTTCCTCAAGCCGCTGCAGCATGAATTCGGGTGGAGCCGCGCGGATGTATCCTCCATCTTCAGCGCCTTTATTCTGGGTTATTCACTATCCCTCATTGCCAGCGGACGGCTCGCCGACCGTTATAATCCCAAGCCGGTTTTGCTGGCCAGTGCCTCACTGATAGCCTGTGGCCTGTGCCTTTGCAGTGTGGCCGGCACGCTCAACCAGTTTCGGCTCTTTCTCTGCATCGTGGGGCTGGGTTCGGGCGCCACATGGTCTGTCCCGAACTCCATTGTCCAGCGATGGTTCTACAGGAGGAAGGATGCGGGTCTCGCGCTCGGACTCGTCGTCTCGGGTGTGGGCGTGGGGGCCTTGATCTTTGCACCACTGATTAACTATCTGATTCTGAACCACGGCTTAAAAAACACCTTCCTGATCATCGGTATTCTGTTTTTCGTCATCGTTGTTGCGGCAACGCTTGTCCTTCGGCCGAGTCCCGCCAGGATCGGGCCCATCCCCAAGGACAGCCCGGAGGTTGTTGGGCGGACCGTGGTGCGCGCACCTGCCACAAAGCGCTTGATGATGACATGGGCTTTCCTCGCACTCACCTTCGTTTTGTCTGTTGGGATCTTCACCTTCCAGATCCTCTGCACCCACATCGTAGCCCACGCCACAGACGCAGGCGTCTCTTCGACCGTTTCGGCAGCAGCCCTCGGGCTCATGGGCGGTTTCTCCATCCCGGGTCGGATCCTGTCAGGCATCCTGGCCGGCCGACTGGGCTGGCACAGGCTGCTTTCCCTTTCCTTTTTTGGGATGGGGTTCGCCACGCTTCTTCTCCTGGTCATGGAGGATGCCTGGATGCTCTATATTTTTGTGCTGTCCTACGGTGTCTTTCATGGGGTTCGGATATCGGGTCAGTTGGGCGTGATCCCTGAGGTTTTCGGGATCCGTTCGCTGGGTGAGCTGATCGGGATCAGTACGGCCATCGGTCAGATGATCAGCTTTGCGGCACCCTATGCGGCAGGTCTGATCTTCGATGCCACGGGAAGCTATACGCCGGTCTTCCTGGTGATTTTTGTCCTCATGATGACGGCTGGGTTCGTAGTGGCCATGCTGAAGCGCATTGCGGCCGGCCGCGTCACGGTTGAGGCCTGAAAACTACGGGGAGGTGGAGGTTTACGAATCCCTCACGCGTCGAACTACCACCAGTATCCGGGATCCGCTTTTCTCTTCCAGTCGGGATCGAACCGATCATCGAAATAATTTTCCAGCTTATCCAAAAGCCGCTTCCATCCGGTCCTGTGCTCGTATTTGAGCACGTCTTCGAGAAACGGAAGGATCTCTCCCATCTTTTCCTTGGGCAGATAAGACCTCGCACCCATGTCGTGGGACTTCTTCAATGCCTCAGGGCTTACGGCATGGGCGGTCAGCATGACAGCCCTGAATTGACGCTGAACTGCAATTTCCAGGAGCTCGAACCCCCGGATACCCATGATGTCAAGAATAACGATATCATAATCGTTCGTCTTCAACTTCTCGGCGGCTGTTTCATAGGTGGTCGCCCTATCGAACAGACACCCGGGACATCCGTCCTCGATCTCCGCCTCCAGGGCGGCCAGCACATCCGGCTCATCGTCGACAGCCAGGATCCTTTTCCCATCCAGAATTGAGTCACTCATAGATACATCCTCGCGTATATCGATTGCGTGTGAGTACCACAGTCGTAGTAAATGTTAAAGCACCTTTTCAGGTTCTCGCTGAAGAATTCCCTCTTGGCTGTATCGGGGAGGCTCGGTTGGGTCAGTTTCCCAAGAAGCCCTGATCCTCGATGGCAGTCGAAATCCCTTGGCTGGATAGGCGTTGCCTGGGTCTCGTCGTCGGCTTAGGCGGCCTGAACCTGCTTGCCCTTGGCTTGGACCATGCACCGTAGCTTTCCACCGGCAATAACGTTCTCGAAGCACTTGTTGCAGGAGATGCATTTGGGTCGCCGCGCCTTGCCGGCCTGCCAGGAGACCACCAAGTCGGGCTCCTTGATCAGGGGCCGGGACAAGGAGACAAAGTCCGCTTCATTGGCCTCCACCACCGTCTGCATCAGATCCAAACTGCGCAGCCCGCCCACCATCATGACCGGCACATCGACCCGCTTTTTCACCTGCCTTGCCCAGTCCCGAAAATAGGCCTCGCGCTCCCTCCTGATGATTCCGGGTCGAAACTCGGTCTGCCGGTAATCGAGGCCGCGCAGACCTTGACTCACCTCAATGGAATCATAGCCGATATTGGCAAGGTGTGCGGCTGCTTCCAGGCCTTCTTCGAACTCGAGGCCTCCGGGAAAGCCATCGGCCACTCCCAGTTTGATCATCACCGGGAAACTCGGCCCCACATGCCTCCGGGCGACCCGGCAGATTTCCCTGTGCAGCTTGAGTCGGTTTCCAAGCCCACCGCCCCATAGGTCCCTGCGGCGGTTGCTGTGGGGCGAAAGAAACTGGGCGAGCAGATAAGCGTGGGCGCCATGGAACTGAATGGCGTCACAGCCCGCTTCCTGGATCCGGCGGGCCGCCTGGCCAAAGGCCTCCACCGTTGACCAGATTTCCTCTTCGGTCATCTCCCGGCAGGTGCCCTGAAAGTATGGATCCTCCCCCGCATTGAACCCTGAAGGTCCTGTGGCCACAAGGCCCGCGGGCTGCAGCACGCGATAGGCCTCCCGCCCGGCGTGATAGACCTGCACCGCCAGCTTGGAACCGTTGGCATGGACGGCATCCGCGAGTCTCCTGAGACCTGGAACGAATTTATCGTCCGTAAGAGAGTTCAGCCCGGGCGCGGCTTTGCCAACCCTGACGTTGAATACCGCGCTGACGATGAGCCCGATGTGGCCTTTGGCCAGGGCGCTGTACAGTTCTATCTGCCAGTCTGAGACAAAACCGTTGTCAGCCCCGGCATCGTAGGTGGCCGAACGTACAAAGCGGTTGGGGATTTCCAGGTTGCCGATTTTGGCAGGGGTGAAGAGAATGCTCATGATACCTCCGAGTCTTGGTTTTCGCCTTCGGTCGGAAGAAGCAGCGGGATCAGGCTTCGGACGTCCTGGACGTGCTCGATGTGCGCAATGGCTTTGAGCAATCTTTCCGTGTTCGCCTCCGGTACGGGCCTGTCGGCATACCGGACACAATCACGAAAGCGTTCCATGTGTTCCCCGTCGCTCAACGGCCGCTTGGGATTGCCTCGCGGTGTGTCCACCGCCCGATGATGAACGGTTCCGTCCGTGGTGGTCAAATCCATCCGCACGGCGAGGTGGGTGGAGGTGGATGCCTCCTGCCCCAAGGAGAGAGCCATGGCCGGGTCGACAGAGACGTGAATCTTTTTGACGAGCTCCTGTACCTTCTTATCCGTAATGGAAGCCTCATCAAAATGGGCGAGCTTGGAACTCCCCCTCAGCAGTGCGTTACCCACGCAGTACTGGATGCTGAACTGGGCATTCACCTTTGGGTTGTCCCCGATCTCGAATGGGTGGCCGGCAAGTTTGTAGGCGTAAGGGGAGACCCTGATGTCCACGTGGGCCACGTGGTCTGCGCTCAGGTTCTTCTCCTTCATCAGGTCCAAAGCGGCATCCGTGGAGGCCAGCGTGCACCCGCAACTGGGGTGTTTTTTGAATATGGTGTTATTCATCTCGAACCTTTTGCCGAGATCCCCGACAATCGCCTCTAAATCGCGCCTACCCTTGGCGTAGAGATGGAAGTACCCGTAAATGCCATCCAGAAAGTTCCGCGGGCCCGTGATCCCCCTTCGTGCGAGCTGCGCGCAGATGAGCCCCCCTTGGGAAACGAACCCCTGGATGACCCTTACCGCCAATGCCCCGTCAATGTTACTCTGCAAGCTTCCTCCCGCTTTGTTGAAGGCAAGAGCAAGGGCGTGCAGCATCTGCTGGGGGTTCAGGCGAAGTATTCTTCCCGCAACCACAGTGGAGGCGAAGATACTGCATACCCCGGTCGGATCGAAACCGTCATAATCGGAAACGGCGTTGATCCTCGCGGCGATCTCCGTGCTCACCAGGATGCTGGCAAGGAAGTCCCTCCCGCTGCACCCCCCTGTCAACTCTGCAGTTGCCAGCGCAGTGGGAACTGCCGATGAGCCGATATGAATTCCAGGGCTCATGGCGTCGCAAAAATCGAGGGCCCTGGCCATAGCGCTATTGGCCAATGCGGCGTTGTGGGCCGGCACTCTCCCTCCGTAAAGCAGTAGGGTCGCCTCTTTTTTTCCGCCCCACTCCCTGACCTGGTTGACCAGTGCCTCGCAGCCATCGGCCGTGGCGCCCGCAATCGTGGTACCCATTACGGTGAGTATCACGTTCTTGACGATGTGGACGGATTCCGGGGGCAGCTCGCTGTAAGCGGCTTCCACAGCATAGCGGGCCAGTTCCCTTTCAGGCTCCATTGTACACCTCTCAAGACAGCGAGATCGTTCATTCATCCCGCTTCCGCCGCCCGGCCTCTCAGAAGTGGACAGCACGGGAGCGGTGCGGGCAAACGGTATTATTCGCGAGGCGGCTTCGCCGAACCGTTCAAATCAGGGGCCAGATCTTCGAGTCCCAGTTCGGCCAGTTTTCGTGCCGTAGGAATACCCAGACTCTTGTCCCATCCCCTCAGCTCGTAATACTGTTCGAGTTGGCTTTCTATGGTGTCTCGGGGCACCACCGCTCCCTTTGCCGGGCCTTCAGGCAAGGGTTCGCCATAAAAGCGTTCAGGAAACGCGTCGTCTCGCCTGGTTAGCCCCTGCCTGACCGTGTACATTTTCAACAGGGTGAAAATCTTTTCTCCGCTTTTCATGATTTCCTGGGGACTGACATCCCGGCCGGTCATCGCCGACAGCAATTTGGAAAGATGAGTCGGTCCCACGGCAAGGTTGAATCCCGAGGGCATAAAACAGATACCCAACGCGTTCAAGACCGAGTACAAATCCTCAAACCACTTGGTCATGATGGCTTTCCGTTCCCACGTCGAAGATACCCGTTCGGGTAGGACGCCTCCGTATATCCTCCCCTTGACATCTTCGAACATGTCGAACTCATCGATCCACCAGCGGGGATTATAGACATCAGCCAGGAAATGGGTGTTCTTCACGTTGTCGCCGCCTCTGGGATTGGTCAGCTCGCCAAAGTGCCAGCCCGTTCTGCCCGATCGGGGATCGGTCCCCATGAATTCCATACCTTTTATGGTCAATGCATACGCTTCGGCTCCTTTGCCGATGCGTGTTGCCGCCTTCTCGCTGCCTTCAGCCAGAAGGTCACCGAACCCCCTTCGGAGGGCTATGTTGTGGAGTGTTTGTACGATCGATTCTTCATTTCCCCAGGGCAGTTCCAGACCGTCGGTATCCTTCGCCGTTATGATTCCCCTCTGAAACAGCTCCATTGCGAATGCCAGAACCCCTGCTGCAGAGACGTAATCCATCCCAAGCTGGTGACACAACTCCTTGCACTTCCAGATGGCCGGCAGGTTGTCGATTGCGCACCTCGCTCCCCACTCCTGGACGACACCGGGGTGGAAGCCCCTGCTCACCTTCACTCCACGCCATTTCCCATCTTTCACCTCCACCAACTTGAAGCACGATATAGGGCAGGCCCAGCACGTTCCTTCGTCTCTGGCATAATACTCCTGCGCCACGCTCCGGGACACGTTTCGCCAGTGGGGCATGGTGCCTTCCTGGTAGTTCCTGTACGGAAGGCAGCCGATGGCCTGGTATCGTACGTTGACATCCGGTAGCGCATCGCCCTTCACAGGTCCCGCCCGTTCCACATTCGCCAGGATACGTTTTACAGTCTGCTTGGCCGCTTCTTGGAACTCCTTTTTCCTGGCGACCTTGACAGATCCGCTTCCTCGTACGGCAATCGCTTTTAGCTTCATCGCTCCCATGACCGCGCCGGCTCCTCCTCGAGCGGCGACATGGTGGTAGTCATTGACCGGGCAAGCGTACTTGACCAAGTTCTCACCAGCAGGACCAATAGCCATGACCGAAATTTTGCTATGCCCCAGCTCGGCGGAGATCCTGTCGGATGTCTCATGCGTATCCTTTCCCCAAAGATGGTGCGCCTCGCGCAACTCCACCCGATCGTCATGGATCGAGAGATATACCGGCCCTTCAGCCTTTCCCCTCACAACAAGGAGATCAAAACCTGCATGCTTTAACCGGGCACCCCACATCCCGCCCGTGTTGCCCGTGGCGATACTACCCGTCAGAGGAGACTTGCTGGTGATCTCCGTCCTTCCTGAACAGGGTGCCCCGGTACCGGTCAGCGGACCGTTTGCAAAAACCAGCACATTGCCCGGTCCCAGAGGATCCACATCGGGTCCGACCTCGTCGTAGAGAATCCTGCAGCCGAACCCCATACCGCCGACATAGGACCGAGCAAATTCGGGATCAAGATCTCTCTTGACGATCTTTCCCGTGGACAGGTCTATGTCCAGTATCTTACCGTAGCCGGGAAGTTCTGCCATGCCGGCGCCCCCGTTCGTAGAGTCTTCGCTTCTCGTCACCGCTCATTGGTATGAAATGGTGTTGCATGTCGATGACGAAATGTTTGTTGATCATGTGATCCTCCCATTTCTGCTGCCTGCGCGGAAGAGGCCCATCGTAAAGGCGAAAGGAGTTTTTCCATTCACCGATAGAATACTGAAGGAAGCCATGTCACCAGCCCGGGGAAGATGAAGAGCAGGGTAATACACGCGATGAGGGCCAGCAGGAAGGGATAGACACCCCTGTAGATCACGCTGAATGGCACATCGGTAAAGTTCTTCACGATGAAGACCGAAACGGCCACGGGCGGGATAATCACACCGATGCCGAGCGTGATGGTGACCATGACACAGAACCAGAGGGGGTCATAGCCCAGCTTGACGACCGCCGGAAAGAGAATAGGTGTTGCAAGGATCATGAAGGCAAGGTCGTCCACAAAAGATCCGCCCAGGAGGTATACGAACATGATGAGGGTCATGATGAGCCACGGGGGAAGCTGGAGCTTCGCAATCCCCTCGGCGGCAAACAACGGAATCTGGGTCATGGTGACGAAGTGGCCCAGGACGGTTGATCCGGCGATGAGCGTCAGGATCATACAGGTGGGCCGGATCGTGTCGGCGATCGCCTTGATAAACCCTTTCAGGTCCAGATTTCGAGTGACGAGTGTTAGGACGAGAACGGCAAAGGTGCCGATACTGCCGGCTTCGGTTGGTGTAAAGAATCCCTTCATGAGGCCGCCGATCACCACCAGAAAAATGATCGCAGGCCACAGAAACTCCCTGAGGGACGCCATCCTGACCGGCCACGGGTATTTCTCGCTGTGGGGGCCGAGCCGTGGGTTGATCCTGCACCAGGCATAAATAAGGATCATGAAGGTCACCGCGAGGATGAGACCCGGTATCAGTCCCGCCATGAAGAGCTGACCGATGGATTGTTCGGTAATGATGCCGAGTATAATGAGCAGGCTGCTTGGCGGAATGAGAACGCCCAGGACGCCCACGGTTGCCACCACTCCCGTGGAGAGTCTCTTGTCGTAATTGTAGCGGTCCATCTGGGGAACGGCGACAGCTGAAAAGGTCGCGGCCGTGGCGGGCATGGAGCCGCAAACGGCTCCGAAGGCTGTGGCGCCTGTCACGGTTGCCATGGCCAGCCCCCCCGGCACATGAGACGTGAACTTGTAGGCGCTCCCGTAAAGCTTTTTCGCGATCCCCGAGCTGAATGCCGCCTGTCCCATGAGGATGAAGAGGGGGATGACGGTGAGGGTATAGGAAGAGAACACCTCGAAGAAGTCCTGGGCCAGGAGATTGCACGCAGCAGGAAACGACACGAGATATGCGAAACCGAGAAACCCCACGATGGCCATGCCGAATCCTATCTCGATGCCCGTACAAAAGACGAGCAACATCACTGCGATACCAATGATACCTACTGTGATTTCACCCATGATGATCTCCAAAGGCTTTCACAATGTCGCACAGGAGCATGAGACAGACCAGGGAACAGCACAAGCCGACGCCATAGGCAACCGGATAAAAGGGGAAATTCAGGGTGGGGGACACCTCTCCCGAATTGTAGAGATCCACACCAACAAGGAAGAGGTTGTACGCCGCAACGGCAAAGAGAGTGATGCCCATGAGCCGTGTAAGGACGTAGGCAATGTTCCGGCTTCGCCTCGGTATCTTCTCGACGAGAAATTCCATGTAGACATGACCCCTCGTCCACGAGGTATAGGGCAGGCCGAAACCGACCACGACCGCTCCGGAAAAGGCGACCAGTTCGTACGTGCCGATGATGGGCCTGCCCAGTTCTCTCAGAATCACGTCCGCCACGGTCAGAAGCATCATCCAGACCAGTGCAGCACCGGAAAGGGCGTAGAGAAATTTACATATTTTGAGGGATACCTGTAACAGATGTTCCATCATTTTCTCCTGCCGGGTGCGGCATCCGGTGTTTGAGCCGCCAGGGCGCCCCCCTTCGGCTACCTCAGCGGTTTTTCAGATAGTCGCGACAGAACTGCACTGCCTGGTTTCCCGGCAACCCGCGCTCCTGGGCATACTTCAGGTATTCGTCCATCATGCCCTCGCACGCCTGGGACCAGCGTTTGTTCTCTTCCTTGGAGAGAGAGATGATCTCATTGCCGAGCTTTTTGACAAAGTCCCGCCCCATCTCGTCGTACTCATCCCAGACCCTGCCGGTCCTTTCGATCCATTCCTCGTTGATCTTCTCTATGACCGCCTTTGCATCGGCCGGCAGGCTGTTCCAGGCCCCCTTGTTCATGACCACGAAGAAGGCTTGGGTGTAGGCTGCGCCGAAGTTCTCGGTCGTACACTTGGCCACCTCACCCCATTTGAACCCTGCTAGGGATGAGATCGGTGCCATGGATCCGTCCACGACACCCTTTGCGATGGCGTCGTAGGTGTCGCCCATGGGCATGGCCACGGGGGTTGCGCCCAGGGCCGTAGCGATCTTTGCAGAGGTCCCGGTCGATCGGATCTTGAGCCCCTTCATGTCTTCCAGCTTCCTCACCGGCTTTTTCGTGTGCACGATGCCGGGGCCGTGGGCCTGGAAGAACATCACCTTGGTGTCGCTGAGTTCCTGGGGCAGGAACTTCCTGTAAAATGCGTTGGCCATGCGTGTGGCGACGAGGGCCGTCTCGCAACCCCAAGGGAGTTCCAGGACCTCCATGAGAGGAAAACGACCCTTGGTATAACCCATGGCAGAAGAACCCATCCCTGAGATCCCCTTGACCACGCCGTCGTAACACTTGGGGGCGGGGGTAAGGGTGCCGGCCGTAAAGATGGTAACGTTCACGGTTCCCTTGGTGCGTTTCTCGACCTCCTTGGCCCACGCATCGAGGAGATTGGTCACCGGGTGCCCGAGAGGCCAGAAATGGGAAAAGGTGATCTTGACGGTCTTTGTCTGGGCCACGGAAGAGGTAACGGAAAAACACAAGACCATTGCCAGTACACAGAAAACGGATACGGATAATTTTGCAACCTTCATGGCTACGACCTCCTTGCTTTTGGATAAGGTGTTTATGAAATCTGGGACGGGAAGTACTCGCCCCATCGCCCCCTCACCTTCTGAAGCACTTCCTCCGTCAACTCGATCAGCACGGGTCTCTTTTCCTCGGGCCATTCAAAAGGAGTCGTCGCGTCAATGATCATGCGAGAGGTGTATTCCTTTTCGTCAATACGAAGGGAGGGGTCGATATGCGAAGAAAGGCCTCGGTTGAGAATTTCCGTGCCCCGGTTGGGCTGGAATCGCATGCCCACGGCCCACCAGACCTGGCTGAGATCGGTGGGGTCCACGTCATCATCCACGACCACGACGAGTTTTGTCGAGTAGGTGCCGGACGGGCATGAAAGCACAGCCGTCCCCACCTGCCTGGCATGCCCCGGATAGAGCTGCCGTATCGATACGATGGCCGTGAAGTAGCCTCCCGTCTCAGGAGGGCAGTAGACCCCCTTCAGACCGGGAATGCCTATCGCGTTCAGGTCGGCCCAAAGCTGGGCCGTACGGTTCATGGACATCAAGATGTGGATATCGGTGATCGGTCTGCCCGTCGTACATCCCCAGTGAATGGGGTTATTCCTGTAGGTTACGCATTTGATCTTCATGTAGGGCTTGGGGTAGGAGGCCTGATAGTATCCTGAGTATTCGCCGTAGGGGCCCTCGGGCTTCAGTTCAAAGGGGTCGACCTCCCCCTCCAGGATCACCTCCGCCCCTGCGGGGACCGGAAGGTCCACGGTCTCCGCCTTGACAACCTCCACCGGCTCTCCCCTGAGTGCGCCCATGAAGTCATACTCGCACTCGTTGGGGGGAAAGGGAGCGCTGGCGACAAGGAAGGCGATGGGGTCGACACCGATGGCCACCGCAACGGGCATGGGTTTTCCCATCCGTTCGTACTCCTTGAGGTGGAGTTGAATGTGTTTTCCCGGGATCATCCAGATGCCTGCGCTCTTTTCGTCAAGGACCTGCATCCGGTGGGTGCCGACGTTGATCCATCCCGTCTCAGGGCTCCTCGATACGATGCAGTTGGTGGTGCCGATATAACGGCCACCATCCTTTTCGTAGTATCTCGGCACGGGAAACTTCAGGATATTCACCTTTTCACCAAAATCCTTGTTTTCCTTGCAGGGACCTGTCTGCACTTCTCTGGGGGGGATCTTGGTTTTCACCCTGCCGGCCCATTCCTGCGCGATCTCCATAAGGCTCAGGTGGGTGGGCAGGTCCAGGGCGATGGCAAGCCTTTTGGGCGTTGCCAGGGCGCTCGTGAAGACAGGCGTGGAATAGCCTTTCACATTTTCGAAGAGCAGGGCAGGCCCCTGTTTCTGCTCGTTGATCTTCGCAATATGAGAAAGCTCGAGGTCCCAATCGACTTCGGTCTTCACGCGGTGCAGTTCCCCCGTTTCCTCCAGCCGGCTGATGAACGATCTAAGATCCCGATGTGGCATTTTCACCTCCCTCTTGAGAGACCTTTTCTCTCAGTAGATGTTTAAGAATCTTCCCCATGCTGTTTTTGGGGAGCCCATCCACAAACTCGACGAATTTCGGTTTTTTGTAACTCGCCAGGTTTTCCAGGCAAATGCCGACAATCTCTTCTGCGGTCGCGCTCTCGCCGTCTTCCAGGACCACAAAGGCCTTGACCGACTCTCCCCACAGGGGATCGGGTACCCCGATCACGGCGCATTCCTTCACCTTCGCGTGGCGGTTGATGACGCCTTCAATCTCCGCGGGATAGATGTTTTCGCCCCCGCTGATGATCATGTCCTTTTTCCTGTCGACCAGATAGAGGTATCTTTCCTCGTCGAACATGCCCAGGTCCGAGGTGTGTAGCCATCCCCCCTTCAGGACCTTTTCGGTTTCTTCAGGCATGTCCCAGTAGCCCACAAAATTCTTGTCGCCCTTGACCAGGATCTCCCCCACGGTCCCCGGCGGGACTTCCCTGCCGTTTTCATCGACGATCCTGATATGGACATTGATGTACTCCTTGCCGCAGGAGGTGAGCTTGCTTTCCCGTCCCTCCGATTCGGCGTGATCTTGTTTGGACAGGAAGCTCACGCCCCCGACTGTTTCCGTCAACCCGTAGCCTTGGGTAAGGATGGGACCGAACAACTCGATCGCCCTTTTCAGCACGCGTGCCGAGGCGGGTGAGGCCGCATATTTAATCTGCCTCAGGTGTTTGAGGGTCTCACGATGGCGATCGATCTCCAGATGGTTGACGAGCTGCACCAGCATGGTCGGCACCACAAAGGTGCACGTGATCTTTTCCTGCCCGATGGTTCCCAGAAACTGCCCGGCATCGAAATGGGCATGGGGGGAAACGACCATGGATCCCCCAACGTACATGAGCTGATGGAGGATCGGAATGGTGACGGGCCCGTGAAACATGGGAAGAACAATCAGGCCCCTGTCTTCTCTTGAGAACGGCAAGCCCATCTGGAGATTCACCATCTGCTCAAGGACGTTGCGGTGGGTCCACATGGCCCCCTTTGGAAGCCCGGTCGTTCCGCTCGTGAAGAAGATGGTCGCCACATCATTCTCGCTCACTTCAACCAAAGGCTCAGTTGGAGGTGAACCTGAAAGAACGGCCTCGTATGGGACCGCTCCATCGCATGGATTTTCACCGACCCAGGCAACGTGGCGAACCGTGTCAAGGGCCGGCCTGATTTCCGATACCACATGCTGAAACGGCTCGCCGACCAGGAGAGCGGTGGGGGAGGTGACCTTGAAATACCGGATATACTCCTGGGCATGGAGACGTGTGTTCAAGGGAACGGCTATGGCGCCCATCTTGGCCAGGCCGAAATAGATCTCCACGTACTCGCTGCAATTGGTGAGAAGCACGGCCACCCTGTCTCCCCGGCCCACTCCAAGCTGCAGCAGCCCGTTTGCAAGCCGGTTCACCCGATGGTCATAGTCCCGGAAGGAGTATCTTTTTTTGCCCTCCGCGAGGCAGGGTTCATCAGGATACCGCCTTGCATTTCTGCGGGGAAGTTCACCTAGGTCCATTCGCAGTCTCCTCAGGGTGATGGAAGCGTGCTGCCATCCTGTTTCCGTAATGGGCCGGACGGAGGGATTCTCGACGCGGATACCCTGTGGCCCGTGGGCGGTCGCTTGCCAGTATCCGGCGCCGATGTCCTTGCCTTGTATCAGAACCTGCGTGGAATGCCCTGCCCTGCTATTGCTCCGGGCAAAGCGAGTCTTTGAGAAGGTAATAAGAATTCATGATACACTTTGCAAACCGCGCGTTTCAGGCGTTGACCGCAGATGGATCTTCGGTCGCCTTCAGCAACCCATGTCGAGAATCGCGCTCTGCTGGTAGACGGACCTTCCCGGACCCATATCCCGGTAACCGGGTATCTGGGGTAATTTGTGTTTTTCCCAGAGCCGATACCACGCCCGGTCAAGTTCAACAAAGTATTTGAGCGGCACGACGGGGCTTCCACCCAGGCCGGAAAGGGGCTCAATGCACCAGTGATCGGCCCTCGGGAGGACCCCGTGGGACATGAAGTAGTCCAAGCCTTCCGCCGTGGATTTCACGGCATCATCCGCGTTCTCGAAACCGTAAGGCTTGCACATTTCAACCCCGGATACGAATGCGGGCGTGACCCATCCTTCGCCGAAGACGTCGACCGCATCGATCGTTCTCCTGATCCAGGTGTCCCTGCCTATGAATTTCTCCTTGCCAGGACAGAGGGCCTTAAACAGACGTTCGTCCCAGACCTCGAAATTGGGATGGTAGCAATCCACCCCCGCGTCTTTCATGGCCTTGAGTCCCTCTCTATCCAGGGCGGCGGCCTGAAGATGACAGATCCACCGGTTGCCGATAACCTCTTTGATGGCTTCCACATAGGCGGTATAGAATTTGACGTCTGCGTATTCCCCTTTTCCGGACATCACCGATCCCCCGGACAGTATGAAGCAGTATCGATGGGGTTCGTCTTCCGGCCGGTCGAGGAATATGGTCTTCATGACCTCCACCACCTTGTCGACACTCTTTTTCAAGGTGTAGGAACGGCCTTGCTTCTTCAGGGCATCATAGTTGGCATTCAGGTCGCAGAATTTGCACTGCAAATCGAAATTCCATAAGGCGCATTTTCTGAGAATGGTACAGAACGCCCGGGTACCCCACCCCACGACAGGGACGATTTCAGCGTAGTGAGTCCCGTCCTCAAAGGTCATGGAATAGTATTTCGGAACCGGAGGGAAACTGACCCTGCCGATTTTTTCCCCACCATCACTCGTGAGCCAGACCTCGTCATCAAGGATGTCGATGAGGTAGGGAGAGTCATAGGAAATGGTGGCCCGCACGTTCGTTTTTCTCAGTTCGTACGGTCCCCCCTCCACCCTGAACTCATCAGGGGCCTTGATACCTTCGCCGTGTTTCAATTCCTCGGACTCGGTCTTGTCGTAGGAGAAGATGTAGTAGGACCTGCGTCTTCCTTCGCTCGCACGCTCCAAGGCGGCCTGCGTGAATTTGATGCCAAAGCGAAGTGCGTCTTCCTTGACGATCACTTCTTTTGGCACGTCGGGATATTTTTCAAAAAAGGATTCCAGTTCCTTCGTCCGAGTAAGCCCTTCTTCATTCATGTCTTTTCTCCATGGATACAGCCGCCGGTATTCAGCGGCTCATCGGTTCGAGTCTTTCCGTCATGAAAGCCCGTACTTCTTCCAGTTGGCCACGACTCTCTGCAATACCTCTTCCTTGGGCCTGACGGGTTGAGCGGTGGGGCGGGTCCTGCCTTCCCCTTGCCACTTGAGGGTGGCGTCGATACCGATCTTTGAAGTGAAGGTTATATCGGTCAGTCCGGTTTGAGGGAACTCCACGGGTCTGACACTTCCGGCCGGGTTCAAGGGGTATCCCCCGATAGGGGGTGTGATGATGACGTCCTGATGGGGATCCACACGCGTCGACAGGGCCCAGATGACCTCGTCCGGATTGGTGATATCAATGTCATCATCCGTGACGATCACCACGTTGGCCGAGGAGGCAATATAGGGCATAGAGAACGCTTGATAGATTGCCGTCTTTCCCCAACCCGGGTAACGCTTTTTGATGGAAATAAAGGCGGAGTAATTCCGGCCCGACGGAGGCAGCCATCCATCCACAAAACCTGTGATTCTCTCCTTTGCCTGGATCGTAAACGTGGCGATCTGAGGGATCATCCGCAGCATCTCCGCGTCCCCCATGGTGGGACCTTCGATGGTCGTCAGAAAGAGGGGGTTCTTCCTGTGGGTGATGCATTTCACCTCGAAGATCGGGAGAAGCATGGCCTCTTCGAAATAGCCCATCCACTCACCGAAAGGACCCTCCATCTTTCCCCTATTGAATGCGATTTCCCCCTCCAGCACGATCTCCGCTGTGGCCGGCACCTCCACGTCGATGGTTTCACATTTGACCATTTCAACGGGTTTGCCGTTGCGAAGTGCGGAGGCGAAGGCGAATTCGTCCTCATTGAACCGAAGCTTGGTTACCGCCGCTACATAAAGGGCTGGGTCAGCGCCGATCGCCACTGCGCAGTCCATGCTCTGCCGGCCCGTTTTCTTGGCCTTTCCCAAATAGATCCCCTGGTCCTGGAAAATATTGCACATGATCCCGGTACTTCTTCTGTCATGCATCATCATGCGGTAGATACCCACATTCCTGCCGAATTTCTTATCGTTCGCTATGACAAGAGGGAGCGTCACATAGGGCCCCCCGTCATCGGGATGCCATTGCAGGATAGGGAACCTGTTGAGGTCAACTTCCTCTCCGGAAAGGACGACCTCTTTACACGGACCTGATTTCACCAGCTTGGTTTCAGACCACTTCGTTTTATCCAGGCAATCCACGAACAGGTTTCTGTAATCGTTGATGCTAAGGCCCCGCGGGAACCCACAGGAAGAGGCAAAACGATCGAGTGTGCCAAAGATATTCGTGACGATGGGGACATCGAAGCCTTTGACATTCTCCAGGATAACAGCGGGGCCGGACCTTCTGTTGAGCTCCCAGATCAACGAAAAAACCTCATGGCCGTCCGCAATTTCTTCCTTGACCCGGACCAACTCCCCTCTACTTTCCAACTCACTCAAGAATTCTCTCAAATCCGAATACATGCGATTAGCTCCTTCCTTCAGGAAATGGTTTTGTGTGCAATTCAGGTTGTGGCACCCCTTTTTCCTTCGCATACTTTTTGGTCAATCGGGCGCCCACTTCCCGAATATGACGCATATTCACCTTTCGGGCGGCATCCACCTGTTCCGTCTCAAGGAATTCAATGGTCTCCCGGTGAGCCTTGAAGGTCCCCAGGGTAATACGCGGGTTCGGTTTTATCTTGACGAGCATATAGGAGAGTAGGTCGAAGATGGCGGAGAGTGCGTCGATGAGCAGGGGGTTCCCTGTGATCCGTGCGAGTTCGAGGTGAAAATTGAAATTCTGGTTAATCTTGTCCCGTTCCTTTCCCTCCCTGTAGTATTGTTCGGCCTTTTCGATCGAGGTGCGTAGCCTCTGGAAGTCCTTCTTCGTGGCTTTCTTTGCAACCATGTCGATGATGATCGACTCGATCCAGGACCGGGCCTCCGTAAGGTGGGCAAGGGTGATATTCCCCACTCTCCAGTGATCGGAGAGGTAATCCACAAGCCTCTGACCTGTGCTCGCGTGCTGGATGAAACAGCCTCCCTGGTTTCCCTTCTTGATGATCACCAGCCCCGACAGCTCCAGGATCCTCAGGGCTTCTCTCACCGCGGTCCTGCTCACACCGAAGATCCGGGCCATCTCATGTTCGGAAGGGAGCTTGTCACCAACCTTCAAGGCGCCCGACAGGACATCGTCCTTGATCTGATCCACAATCCTCTCGAACAATCGCTTCTCTTCTTTCAGCCGTACGAGCATGGGGACCTTCTAATATCTAATGTCAGACACTAGACAGATACCAGTCCCTTTTGGGGCTGTCAAGAGAAAAAATAGCATGAAAGCTTATGCCTGCCCTACAATGGCAGGGAACCTAGCGCGAAAGAACTTGTTCGCATCGAGGCAACCGGTTGACATGACAGGATCCACCCGTGCAGGCAATAGCGATTTTGGACACCTTGATGGAAGATATTGTTTGAGTCGACAGGCGGCCACGTTCCCTGCGGGATGGGTTTCCCTTCCTTTTTGATTTGAATCGTATTAGTCTCCTGACAGAGTGAAGCCTTTCCTTCTTCATTGATTGTCCAAGCGGGCCTGCTTGGAGCCACTCCGGTTCTTGAGCCGATGTTCAGCATCCTCGGGGGAACGGTTCCTCTCGCCGGCGGAGGGTCGTGTGGCACCCAGGGGGTGGACAATACAGGAGAGCAGAAAGTTGACCAAAACCGGTGGACTCACGAATGGGACGTCTCGTGATGCCCAGGGCTCAGCACCGCCCTACGCCTGGGCTATCGTTGCGGCATGCTTCGGTCTGACCTTTACGCTTGGGGAGACCTTCTGGTCTTTCGGGGTTCTTCTGAAACCCCTCCAGCACGAGTTCGGATGGAGCCGTGCTGCCGTGTCCTCCATGTTCAGCGCGTTTATCCTGGGTTATGCCATCTCCGTCATTACGAGCGGAAGGCTGGCCGACCGTTATAGTCCCAAGCCGGTTTTGCTGGCCAGTGCATCCTTGATCGCCTGTGGCCTGTGCCTTTGCAGTGTGGCTGGCACGATCAACCATTTCCGTTTCTTTTTCTGGATCGTGGGGCTGGGCTCGGGCGCGACCTGGACTATTCCGAGTTCCATTGTTCAACGATGGTTTTACAGGAGAAGGAATGCGGGCCTCGCTCTCGGTATCGTCCTCTCCGGTGCAGGTGTGGGTGCCCTGGTCTTTGCTCCCCTGATCAATTACCTGATTCTGAACCAGGGCTTGAGGACAACATTCCTGATCATGGCTATCCTCTTCTTCGCAATCGTTGTTTCAGCAACGATTGTCATCCGGCCGAGTCCGGTGGACACCGGTGCGACTGTCGAGGGAGATCCCGCCGGGGTAATGCCCGCCCGGGTCGCCTCCGTCGCCACAAAGCGGTTGTTGCGGACCTGGGCCTTTGCTGCAATAACCTTTGTCGTATCCGCGGGAAACTTCACCTTTCAGATCCTTTCAGCCCACATTGTGGCCCACGCCACCGACGCAGGCATCTCTTCCAGCGTTTCGGCGGCAGCGCTGGGCCTCGTGGGTGGGGTATCCATAACCGGTCGGATAGTGTCAGGCATCCTGGCTGCCCGGGTGGGCTGGCACAATCTGCTTTCCCTTTCCTTCTTCGGGATGGGACTCGCCACGCTTATTCTCCTGGTCATGAAGGATGCCTGGATGCTCTATGTCTTTGTGCTGTTCTACGGCGTGTTTCATGGGGTCCGGATATCGGGTCAGGTGGGCGTGTTGCCCGGTATTTTCGGGATCCGTTCACTGGGGGAACTGATTGGGATGAGTTCCGCCATCGCTCAGATCATCAGCTTTGCGGCGCCCTATTTGGCAGGCCTGATATTCGATGCCACGGGAAGCTACACGCCGGTCTTTCTTGTCATTTTCTTCCTCATGATGACGGCAGGGCTCGCAGCGGCCATGCTGAAGCGCATCGCAGCCGGCCGCGTCCCGGTGGAGACGTGAAGGCTACCATGAGGAGCGGGTTCTCACGGTCACAACAAGCTGGGTGTCTTCCCATCCAGCGCACAGGATGAAGTCAAAGAGATCCCGCTGGAGGCAGAAGACGGGGTCCTCCCTGGGGAGGTAGGGTTTTGTGCCCTGGATGAATTTCTGGGCCGTGGGCTGAAACAGCACATCCTCAAGGGATCGCACAGGGTCAAAGCTCTTGCCTGTGAGCAGGTGCTCCAGGTAGTCTGCACAGGCCTCGTCTTCAGGGGCCGGATTTAGTGCCCTGTCCCCCATGGCCACAAGGGTCACCACTTCGGGATTTCTTGTGCGGATGTAGTCGGCAACGGTCCTGGCCATAAGGAAGCTCCCCAGCACGACCTCGTCGGCCGTGTCCATGGCGCTCCGCACCCCCGTCACCCCGGCGGTCGTCCTGTGGATGACCACCCTGTCCCGAAAAAAGGACCTTCCCTTCAGCACGATCTCGGAAGGGGAGTTCCCGAGGTCGGCGTCCTCCAGGGGAACCTCGTTGATCTCGCCCACAAGCACGTACTCGGGATGCTCTCTCTTCAAGACCCTGGCCTCTTCAGGGTCCGCCTCCAGCAGAACCTTCTTCGCACCGAAGTGGAAGAAGAGGGGTGCGCAGGTAAAGGCCCTGAACACATCGATGACAACGGCCAATCCCTCCGCCTCCCCGGCACCCCGGGCGCAGCTCTTTCTGATGATTCTCATGGCAATCCTTTCGCCTTGACCTTCAGCGGTCCTCCGCGCACGCGGGCCGCATGGGATCAGAAATCCAGGGGGCTTCTTGCCTCTCTTCGAGTCCTGCTCGGCACGGTATGCGTGTAAATCATGGTGGTCCTGACATCGCTGTGGCCGAGCAGCTCTTGAATCGTGCGGATATCATAATTTGCCTGGAGCAAGTGGCTCGCAAAGCTGTGCCGGAAGGTATGGGCCGATGCACGCTTACAGATTCTTGCCTTCCGAACCGCCTCTTTGATTGCGTGTTGCACATGGGTTTCATGCAAATGATAGCGCCTGCGCTCCCCCGTCTTATCCACAGAGGTCAGTTGTTTTGCCGGGAAAAACCACTGCCAGGTAAGGTCTTTGGCGGCATTCTTAAATTTCAGCTCCAGTGCGTTTACCAGAAACACACCATTGAATTTGCGAACCATGTCGCGTTGGTGCAGGTCCTTCAGCGATTCAAGGTGTGCCCGGAGTTCCGGGACGATTGTCTGTGGGATGGGAACGGTTCGGTCTTTTTGCCCTTTGCCATCGTGAATGGTCAATATGCCGGCGTCGAAATTGAAACAATGGATACGAAGATTGAGACATTCAAAGAGACGCAGCCCGCAGCCATAGAGCAATTTCACAACCAAATCGTGGGGAGGAGAAAGATGGGTCAGTATCGCGTCGATTTCCGGCCGTGAGAGCACCACAGGGACATATGGTTTTCGCTTTGCCCTCACAACGCCATCGACCTTCCCGAACTCCCTCTGCAAAACATGCCGGAAGAAAAACAGCAGGGCGTTGAATGCCTGGTTCTGGGTGGATGAGGATACCCGCCGTTTGACAGCGAGGAACGTCAGGAACTGCTTCACATCGTCCGTGCCAAGCGATTGCGGAGGCTTGCTCTTGGTGAAGGACTGAAATGCTCGCAACCAACCTGTGTAGGTCTTCAGGGTTTTCGCCGAATAGTGCCGGACCCGGATTTCATTGGCCAACTCGTTGTACTCGGCTTGCCAGGAAGCGGCCGTCGTTTTCCTCTCCCGCTCCGATTGCAGGCGCTCTCCGGCCGGTAGGCCGGAACCCTTCTCTTCCGGGACCACGGTGTAAGTCGATCTCGTCTCCCTGACCGATGCGCCGTGCCTGAGTGTGACGGGCGCTGCCGCAAGCTCCGGGTCCTTCTGCCGTGAAGTGTCTGGCAGTATCGCCCGTGCCCTTGTCAAAGGCCCATCCCGCCCTTTCCCGGTAGGGAGCTCCATGATACAGCTTGATCGCAACCCTGGCCTGCTCCAGTTGCGCCTTTGTCTGCCGTTTTTCCTCCAGTCTACGCAGAAAGGGAGCGAGGCTTTCCTTGTTTCCGGCAGGGAACCGGTATTTCCGGCAGAAATCGAGGTAATAACGTAACCACTTCCTGTACAGCCAGTGGAGTTCCTTCGGAATCCCCTTGGCCCGCAGAGACTCGTCAAACCGGGCCAGCAACGTTGAAGGGACACTCAGCATACAGGACCTCCAAATTGAATATAGCCCCACATATCGGAAGTTATCCGGAAGGTCAACCACACATAGCAGAAAAACCTTGTCAAGTCTTTTTTTATAATTTATTGATAATAAAGGAACTTAGGAGGTTACGACCCAACGGAGGGCAACGGCCTCCGAAG
Organism: Deltaproteobacteria bacterium; assembly: GCA_016926135.1. Next base: position 1,404 of record JAFGPH010000501.1, on the reverse strand, counting down.
GCGTCTGTATCCCCTGCGATCCGTACTTTCTCGGATAACCCAGCTATCTGGAACCATAGAATCACTTGTTCGGGTCTAAATCCTCATAAGGAAAATCGACATGAAAGCATATCCATATCTCATTCATGACCTTTCATCACAAAAGGGAGAAAGATTATCTCGTCTTGATCCAAGGAAGAAAGAATTTGATGAAAAATGGCTGCAAGGCTTCCTTATAAATCATCCGGATATCTTTCCATCTGGTGAAATAGAGCCCATCTTTTCTTCCCTTGTTCCAATCGGAAAGGAGGTTCAAGTTACAGAGGGTAGAATTGACATTTTATATTTAAATGGAAGTGGTTATCCTGTAATTGTTGAAACAAAACTCTGGAGGAATCCAGAATCCAAGAGAGAAGTAGTAGCACAAATTCTGGATATGGCTTTTGCTTTTTCAAAATAGAGCTGTGATCAGTTAGATGAATATACGAAAAGATTTGCAAAGGCATTCTATGGTCAAGAAAGAGATCTGTTCGCCTTGATGGAAGATAACCTTGGCGAAATTGATATGGAACAAGATGAATTTCGTGAACATGTTGAAAGCAATTTAAATCTCGGAAGATTTCTTGTGGTAGTTGTTGGGGATAGGATCAGGTCTTCAACCCTTGATATTCTTAATGAACTTAACCGGTATCCGGGGCTTGGTTTAGAGCTTGCGATGATTGAATTAGAGTGTTTTACATTCAGGAACGAAGAAACTTCCTCCTTGCTGATCATTCCCCGAATAGCAAAAAAGAGTGAAATAATAGAAAGGTCCATAGTTGAAGTTAAGATACAGCAAGATCAAAGAAAACCAGAAATTGAGATTTCCCAAGAGAAGGCAAAAAAAATCGGCAAAAAAATCAGCCGTCCTACTCTTACTGAGACGAAATTTTGGGAAATGCTAAAAGAAAAGGCACCGGATGATTACTATCGGATCAAAGAATTCGTTGAAGGTTTGAAAGATGATCCCCTCATTGAAATGTCGCCAGGTGTAAATGGTTTAAGATTCAGAAGGATTTTACCGGAATCTGATAGAATCATATCCCCTTTTTTTATAAGAACTGATTCTGCAGTGCATGTTCGTTTACGAGCCCCTATCCAGCAGTTCGAATCATTAGGGCTGGATACTGGGGCAGTGGATGAATTTGGTAAAGAAGTAAAGTTGATCCTGAATGGCTTCTCATCCCCATTCAACAAAATTGATGTTGAAGCTTTCAAGAAAGCTTTATCAGATTTCTGTGAAAAAATAGACGAGCAAGAGCTTAACGAAAATCAAACCCGAACAAGCCCATGAACCAGATGGGCTAAAAACAAGCCCTCTGGTTATGGGCGGCGTTAAGCGCAGGATCAAGAAGATAAAGAGGATGCGATACAATGGTGCGATTC
>JAFGPH010000007.1 GCA_016926135.1 Deltaproteobacteria bacterium | reverse complement strand
ATCAGTTGCGGCGCTGAGAGACCACCCCCAGGGCGGCCCGCCATGCGCCCCGTATTCGTGAACGTATTTATGAAAAGGTGTACTAAGGCCGGACCGGTCTCCAGATTCCTTCACAGTACCAGATTCTCGAAAAGGGCTCGCCGACAGGAACGACGGTGCTCGCCAGGCGAGACGCATCGATCGAAAATTCCCGGCCGTACATGGGATCCCACGGCTCGATGATCACGCCCCCGCCGGAAAGTGGCCTGAAAACGGGCAGGAGAGGTTTCCCCCACGTTCGGGTTTCCAGGGCGGCCTTCATTTCAGGAAGGCTCTTGAAGGGGAACAGATCGCTGAGGGTGACCAGGGTGGGTGGACTGAGGCGCGTCTCCCCCCGGAGGTTGGCCTTGAGGGCATCCTCAGGCGTGAGCCAGACCCCGTGAGTCGTTTCTCTCTGATCCGGTGTGCACGACTGCCCCGAAGGCATGAAGGCCAGGAAGAAGCGTGTATCGAACCGTTTGGGCATGGCCTCGGGCGTGATCCAGTGGGACCATCGGGCCAGCAGGGAAAAGGCAAGCGTCCATCCGTCTCCCTCTACCGCCTTTCCGAGCCACCCTTTGGGGAGCCCCTCCGAGGTCCGCAACAGGCAGATCTTTTCAAACCTATCCCCTGCCCCTTCCCGCCTGCGGCAGAGGAGAACCCCAGCCTCTTCGAAGGTCTCCCGTATGGCGCACACCCCGGAGCCGACGATCTCCTCCTCGCCGAGGCCGCCACCGAGCCTCCGCACCACCTCCTCCAACGGCAGGTCCAGGTGCCTCTCCCACAATGGGGCATCCCTGTCCACGGTGCTCACGCCACCCCCCGGGAAAACATAGTTGCCGGGGAAAAAGGAATTCCCGGGACTGCGCTTCAGCAGGTAAACCTGAAGGCTTTCTTCATGCTCCCTCACCAGGACAACCGTGGATGCAGGCCTTGGTTCAAGGGATTGACTGTGGCCTCTTTCATTCATCATTCGTCATTCATCAATCGTTGCTGAGGTACCCCTCCGGATCCGCCATGAAATCCCGGTAAATCTGATAATGCTCCGTCTCTTCATAGTGGACCGCTCTTACCGGGCTCTCGTTGAAGCTGTAGATCCTGGCGCCAGGACAGGCGAGGATGATCGGAGAGTGGGTGGCCACAATGAACTGTGCATGGCCCCTAGCCGCCATCTTTTTGAGCAGCCTGGCGAACTCCACCTGGCTTCTGGGTGAGAGGGCCGTTTCCGGTTCATCCAGAAGGTAGAGTCCCTTGATGCCGTAGCGGGCGCGGAAGTAGGACATGAGAGATTCACCGTGGGACTGGCTCAGCAGGGACTTCCCTCCGAAGTAACGAAGCATCTCAGGGTCCGCGGCGGCCCATTCATCCACGTTCTGCGCAAAATGGCGGAACCACTGGGAAGAGAAAAACGATCCCGCCACAATGCCGTTGATCCACTCCACCCCAAGGTATCGATAGAGCAGTTCACTGTAAGGGTTGACGTCCAGGGGAACCTTTTCCGTCTCCCGCCAGATGTAGATGGAGCATTTCCAGGCCAGGGCCTCCAGGAGGGTGGTCTTGCCGGTGCCGTTCTCTCCCAGGAACAGGGTGATCGGCACCTCAAAGCTCAGGCTGCGCGTCTCCTGAAAGATTTTTTGATTGAAGGGATAGTGATCCTTTGTAGGAAATCTCTCTGAATGGAGAGTCAGTCTGGAGAGGTGCACCGGATGTCTCCTTTCTTTCGTTCCGGAACCATTCTGAACGGCTGGCACGGAAAGGGAGGATACGGATTGGGGTCGGGGGTGAACAATTCGCTTTGTCCTCTGCGCAATATAGGGTAAAGTCCTCCGGGTGTCAATCAGCGGGACATGCAGGGTCTGCTGCATGATGAGGATGGACGCAAAGGAGGGGAAACCCATGGCCTTGATGGAATTCTCCATGATTCCCCTGGACAGGGGGTCCAGCTTCAGCGCTCATGTCGCCAGAACTCTCGGCATCGTGGACGCAAGCGGCCTGAAGTACCGTCTCAACTTCTCATGATCGTCCAGATTTACGAAATCCATACCCCCAGGGAGGCCGAGGAATGCATTGCCCGCGGGGTCGATCATATCGGGAGCGTGCTTCTCTGTGAAAAGGGATGGCGACAGCCTCTGATCAGGGAGGTGATCCGCCTTTCCGATGGGCAGAGGGCGAAAAACAGCCTCATTCCCCTCTTCCGTCGGCCGGACAGCCTCTGCAGGGCACTCGATTACTACTGCCCCCATTTCGTTCACTTCTGTGACAACCTGACGGACCGAGATGGTCTTGGGACAAACCTGGAAGAGATGATTTCCCTCCAGGCGGAGATCAGAGAGCGATTTCCCGAGATCCGCATCATCCGATCCATCCCCATTCCACCCGAAGGCGTGGCACCGGAATTTCCTGTCTTGTCCCTCGCCCGGGTGTTCGAACCGGTGAGCGACATCTTCCTGGTGGACACATGGGTGGGACAAGAGCCGGTGCAGGGTTTCATCGGTATCACCGGAAAGACGGCCGACTGGAGCAGGGCCGTCAGACTCGTCTCGGGGTCCACCACACCCGTGATCCTGGCGGGCGGTCTCTCCCCGGACAACGTCTACGAGGCGATGCTCCGGGTGGCCCCCTTCGGCGCGGACAGTTGCACCCTCACCAACCGGGTGGATGAAGCAGGCAACCCCGTGCGCTTTCAGAAGGACTTCGGGAAGGTGGAGAGGTTCGTCATGGAGGTGAGGCGGGCGGAGGCCGCCCTGGGGAACAAGGCCGACCCTTGAGACTGATGCAAGGGGCCGGAGATCGCGCATTCCCACCCCGCCGATTTGACACGGCTTCGCTTCTGCGCTATCATGGATGTAACGATCATGTTCATGAATGATAACCTCGACCCTTCCGGGAGAGGGGTATGGACCTGCAATTTGAAAAGAGCCCTCGTAGCGACGGCTTCGTGCCCCGGTGAGGGCTTTCCCATTTCCGGGATCATCAAAGGAGGAATACGGTCATGAGAGTGGAACTGAAAACGATCATGTGTACCACGGATTTTTCAGACTACAGTAACCATGCCGTTTCCTACGCGACCGCCCTTGCTCAGGAATTCAAGGCGAAGCTCTACATCTGTCATATCGTCGACCTGACCTCCGCGGCCATATACGGAGATGCGCTTCCCGCCATTCAGGATCAGGTGGGCGTCATGACGCTCTATGCCAAGGAACAACTGGAGGGGCTCATGAAGGATCGGAGGGTGGACTGGGAACCGGTCATTGCCGGCGGGCACGCCTCGGCCGAGATTGCGAGAATCGCATCGGAGAACGGTGTTGATCTGATCGTATCGGCAACCCAGGGTCGCACCGGACTGAAGCGGCTCGTCCTCGGATCGGTCACGGAACGCCTCATGCGTACCGTGCCCTGTCCCATGCTGGTGGTGCGAAGCCCCGAACAGGGTCTGCCCGTTCCGCCGGAAGAAGTGCTCAACCTCAAGCGGATCGTGGCGGCATACGACTTCTCTCCGGACTCCGCTCGTGCCTTTCAGTACGGCCTCAGCCTGGCTCAGGAGTTCCAGTCCGAGCTCCACCTTGTCCATGTCATCGAACCCGGCGAGTACGAGGACATCCTGAAGCCCTCCAAGGAGTCTGGACAGAAGGTCGAGAAGGCATTAGGCCACAAACTGGATGAACAGCTTGCAGCCATGGTACCCGATGAGGCAAAGAGGTGGTGCAGCCCTGTGACAGCCCTTCTGGCAGGCCTGCCCCACGAAGAGATCACGAAATACGCCGTGCTCCATGATATGGATCTGATTGTCATGGGCGTGCGCGGCACGAGCCTTGTGGAAGGCCTGCTCGTGGGCTCCACCACGGACCGTGTCATCAGGCATGCCCCCTGCCCCGTGCTCTCGGTAAGCCCCGCCCTGAGCGGGGACGGAAAGCCAAGGGATTAGCCCGATGCAGAAGATCCATCAGATCCAAATCCGCTTCGTGCCGGCGGAAGACCGGCTGATGTTCCGTGTTCGAACCACGGATCAGCGAGAATTCAGGCTCTGGTTCACCAGGCGTTACGTCAAGCTGCTCTGGAAGGGTCTGCAGCAGGTGCTGGCCGAGACACAATCCGTCATAAGTCCGGATCCCCAGACCAGGCAGGCCGTACTCTCCTTTCAGCATGAACAGGCCGTGGCCAAGATGGACTTTTCCACCCCATACCAGCAAGGATCGGAGGCTCAACGGCCTCTGGGTGACGAGCCGGTGTTGCTCACCAACATTCAGATGAGACCCGGGCCTGGGAAAAACCAAATACTTCGCCTGCACCCGGAGCAGGGGCCGGGGGTAGAGCTTGCATTGGATGCCACCTGGCTGCACTCCTTCTGCAAGCTGCTTGCAGACGCCGTCAGAAAGGCCGACTGGGATCTGACCCTCCAGATCGCGGTGCACGTCGAACCCATCAGCACGACCGCCCATTAGGGCCTGCGCATGAATACCATAAACAACCCATCTGTCAGGACCGTTCATGCTATGGATTTTTCTATACTTCCCGATGATTGCCCCTTCCGGATTCAGGAGTAGCGTCGTGTTGTAGAGATGGTCCTCCTCTCTTTCAACGAAGCTCCCGGTCCAGCCCCGTACAGGTCAGCGGGATCTCCGAAGGGCGCGGCTGCGGGAATCGAAACAGAATCCTTTCTCTCTCCACGAGCCGGATGCCGATCAGGTCTCTGCGAGAGGCCCTGCACGCACGGCCCGGTGAAAAGGACAAGTGCCCTTGTCTTTTGAGGCCGACGGTGTTAGGGAAAGGCATCCTTGGAAACCCTGGGGGGATGAGAAGAATGAGGT
>JAFGPH010000079.1 GCA_016926135.1 Deltaproteobacteria bacterium | reverse complement strand
GGAAAAGAAGATCGTTCCTCTTCAACTGGCCCAGGCCCAGCCTGCCCCTGCCGGATTTCCGGCCAAAGGGGTGACCGAGATGCCGTCCTCGGGCGCCAGGGGCTACACGGGTACCCCCATGACCATGGACTTTGTGAACGCCGACGTGACCAACATCCTGCGCCTCATCGGCGAGGTGAGCAATCTGAACATCGTTTGGGGCCCCGAGGTGAGGGGCACCGTGTCCATGAGACTGAAGAACGTCCCGTGGGACCAGGCCCTGGATCTCGTGCTGGCCAACAACAACCTGGCCAAGCGTCCGGAGGGGAACGTGATCTGGGTGACCACCAAGGCCCAGATGAATCAGTTCGAGGCGGAGGAAAAGAGGAAACGGGACGAGAAGGTCAGGGAGATCGAGGAGAAAATAAAGCGGGAAAAGGCGGAGGAGAAGAAAGAGGAACTCAAAACCGCCTATCTGACGGTCAACTACAAGGATGTGAACAACATCCGGGACATCATCGAGAAGACCGTGAAGAGCGAAGAGGGCAAGATCACGGTGGATGCCCAGACCAAGACCCTCATCTACTATGACAGGGTCTCCAAACTCGAGGAGGCCAGGAAACTGAAGGAGCGGCTGGATCAGCCGACTCCCCAGGTGATGATCGAGGCCCGGATCGTGGAGGCCAATACCTCTTTTGCCAGGAGCCTCGGAATCCAGTGGAACACGGAAATGCAGGTCCGCAGGAATCCTCAGACCTCCTGGACGGGGACACCCAGATGGGCGGTCAACAATGTCGAGACCAACTACCCCGCGGGTTCCAAGCTCTACAACCCCACCTTCCAAACCAATTTTTCGGCGAGTTCCTTCCCGGGAACCACTCTGGGTCTGGTTTTTACCAAGTTGAGCCGTGGCCTGCTGACGGGGACCTGGCTCAACGCCCAGCTGGCCCTGTCCGAGGCCGACGGCAAGACGAGGACCCTCTCGGCGCCCAAGATTGTGACCAGGGACACGGTCAAGGCCACCATCCAGCAGGGCACCAAGATTGTCATCCCCTCCGGTACCGATGCGAACGGGAACAAGACCTACCAGCAGGTGGATGCCAGCTTGAAGCTGGAGGTGAAGCCCCAGATCACCCCCAACAACATGGTCATCATGGAGGTGGTCGTGAAGGACGATCAGCCCGACTATGCCAATGCCAGGGGTGAGAACGTTCCGATCAATACCAAAGAGGCGACCACGACCATGATGGTGGCCTCGGGAGAGACGGTGGTGATCGGAGGCATCTATAAGGAGACGGCGGGAGACAGCACGGAAGGGATTCCGGGCCTGAGCAAGATACCGCTGCTCGGTTGGCTGTTCAAGGCGGAGACAAAGAACACCACCCGCGTGGAACTGCTCATCTTCCTCACTCCCACCGTGCTCACGACCACCTAGAAAAACCGCCCCCAGCAACCATTACACTTCCCCGGATCGGGCCTCTACAGGAGGCCCGATCCTTTTAGGATCTCTTCAATGTCCTTCATGCACCCGGCGTGATAGCCGGTTTCGAGCGTCGTGTCCTTATAACCGATGAAAGGGACGCCGGCAGCCCGGGCCGTTTCCCAGTCAATGCGGGAATCCCCCACATAGAAGCATCTGGGCGGAGGGACGCCCAGGAAATCCAAGACCTTGAAGAGGCATTCCGGATGCGGCTTGGGGCGTTCTACGTCCATAGAAGAGACGACGATATCGAAGTACCCGTCGAGGCGGTTCGCTTCAAGAACCTTTCCGATGGTGTTGCTCCTGTTCGTGGCCACCGCCAGACCCATGCCGGGTTTCACACGCTGAAGCAATTCCTTCAGGCCGGGTTCCATGACCATGTCCTCCAGGAACGGGGTATAGTCCATCTCCCATCGATAGGCCAGGGCCTCGTCGGTGTAAGGAGTCTCCTCAAAAATGTGCCTGACCGATTCGTCGGCCGTATGCATATGCACGAAGGCAATCTGGGCTTCCGACAGGGGGGCCAGACTGAAGTGTGTGAGGATATGGTTGTAAAAATTGATGTTCGCCTGCCTGGAATCGAACATCACGCCGTCACAATCAAAGATGAGGGCTGCGTTTTTTTTCATGGTGTCCTTTGGGTATTTAGGGAGATTTGCTACAATGCGTGGTAATCTAAGGGTTGATCGTCTTTCTGTCAACCGGAGTATGGCCCCAGGATCACCGGGGATGGGAATTGTGAGAGCGACAATCAATTCGTGGTGAGGTATCGAAGAAGAAATCTTCCCCCATTACTCCAGCACTCCAACACTCCATTACTCCATTCTTCAGGAGGAACCCTATGGAGATCCGGACGGATTACCTGGTCATTGGAAGCGGGATCGCAGGCTTGACCTTTGCACTGCATGCGGCCCGCTCAGGCACCGTGGCCATCGTCACAAAGAAGGAGAGGATGGAGACCTCCACCAACTACGCCCAGGGTGGGATCGCTTCGGTCCTCGGCCCTGACGACACTGTGGATCTCCATATCCGGGACACCCTTGAGTCCGGAGCCGGCCTGTGCGATGAGAAGATCGTCCGGCTGGTGGTTGAGGACGGCCCTTCCAGGATCAAGGAACTCATGGCTCTCGGTGTGAACTTCTCGACCCAGGGCGACGGGCGGGAGCATTTGGACCTGGGGATGGAGGGCGGGCACACGAAAAGACGCATCGTGCACACGAAGGACCGCACCGGCAGGGAGGTGGAAGAGGCCCTCCTTCGCCATGTGGAGGAGCACGAGCGGATAACGATCTACGAGGACCACGTGGCGATCGATCTCATCACCAAATCCAAGCTGATCAAGAGGGGGATCATCACCTCGGAGACCAGGGAGACATGCTGGGGGGCCTATGTGCTGGATGTGGAGAGAAACAGGGTAATCACCTTTCAGGCCAGGATCACCGTGCTGGCCACCGGCGGGGCGGGCAAGGTCTACCTGTACACGAGCAATCCCGACATCGCCTCAGGCGATGGCCTGGCCATCGGTTACAGGGCCGGCGTGAAGGCGGCGAACATGGAATTCGTGCAGTTCCATCCCACCTGTCTCTATCACCCCATGGCCAAGAACTTCCTGATCTCTGAGGCGGTGAGGGGGGAGGGGGGCATTCTCCTGGACAGCAGGGGAATGCGTTTCATGGAGAAGTACCACCCCCTCAAGGACCTGGCCTTCCGAGACGTTGTGGCCAGATCCATCGACCTGGAGCTGAAGAAGACCGGAGACCCGTGCGTCTACCTCGATATCAGCCACAGACCCGCGGGCTTTGTCAGGGAGAGGTTCCCCCACATCTACGGGACCTGCCTGGGATACCAGATCGACATCACCCAGGAACCCATCCCTGTGGTTCCCGCGGCGCATTACATGTGCGGAGGACTTCTCGCCGACGAAAACGGCCAGACCAACATCGGCAACCTTTACGCCGTCGGGGAGGTCGCGTGCACCGGGCTCCATGGGGCCAACCGTCTGGCCAGCAACTCCCTCCTGGAGGCCCTGGTCTTTGCACGGCGAGCCGCAGACAACGCCGTCCGGATCCTCGAGGAAAACATGAGTACCCCCCTGGCAGCGGCACCCCTCTGGGACCAGGGAAGCGCGACGGACAGCGAGGAATCGGTGGTGGTCTCCCACAACTGGGATGAAATCCGCAGGTTCATGTGGAACTATGTGGGGATCGTGAGGACAGACAAGCGACTGGAGAGGGCAAGGCGCAGGGTGGAGATCATCCAGGAGGAGATCAAGGAATACTACTGGAACTTCATTGTGACCAGGGATCTCCTGGAACTCCGCAACCTGGCCCTGGTGGCCCGGTTGATCATCGACTGCGCCTCCCTGCGGAAGGAAAGCAGGGGCCTTCATTACAACCTGGATTATCCCTTCCGAGATGATGAGATCTGGGCCAAAGACACGGTGATCTAACAGGTTGCTGAAAAACACCCATCTGCGGCGTTACCCTCATCCCCCGTCGCTGCGACGTACTGGCATATGTACGTCTCACTCCTCGGGATTTCGGGTGCCTTGCATCTGGATGTTTTTGAGCAACCTGCTCACAGGGGCTTTTTCAGAACCCTGCCAGAGTTAACCCGACTTTCGCGATTCAGGGATTTGAAGGGCGCAAGTGATTGATATTACGTCCCTGGCCTAGAAAGGTCG
>JAFGPH010000500.1 GCA_016926135.1 Deltaproteobacteria bacterium | reverse complement strand
GCCGGAGGCGAAAAGGAAGAGGTCGGTTACACCTTCTGTGATGCATGCAACGGCGTCCCCATGTGCGGAATAAAATACTATATGAAGGGAGACGTGGTGACGCGCATCGAATCGTGGCCGGGCTTTCCCACCTCTTCGGTCTGCTCCAAGGCCTACGGCACCCTTCAGCGGCTCTATCACCCGAAACGGCTCAAATATCCCATGAAAAGGACCAAACCCAAGGGTTCGCCCGATCCGGGGTTTGTTCGAATCTCCTGGGACGAAGCCTACGACATGACGGCAGGCCATCTGAAACGAATCCAGAAGGAGCACGGCCCCCATTCGGTGTTCTTCTATGTGGGCGATCCCAAGGAACCAAGGGCTGGTGTGCTGCGCCTGGCGAGCATCTATGGTTCGGTCAATTACGGCACGGAAAGCTCAACGGGCTGCAGGCTGGGCGCCCAGATCGCCGAGATTTTGACCTTCGGGTTTCCCAGCCTGGGGAGCCCTCCGAACAAGGAGACAAAATCGATGCTTGTCTGGGGAACGAACCCCTGCTATTCCTCCACGCAGGCGGACTGGAAGGGGCTTCTCAAGGCCAAGGAGCGGGGTGTCAAATTCGTCGTGGTGGATCCCCGCAATACGCCGACGGCGAGCATTCTGGGGGACATCCATCTGCAGCCCAGGCCCAATACCACCGCGGCCCTTGCCGCCGGCATGATGCACGTCATATTCAAGGAGGGGCTGTATGACAAGGAATTCTGCGCCAACTGGATCCACGGCATCGAGGAGCTGAAGGAATATGTGAAGGGATTCCCTCCCCAGAAGGCTGCGGAGATCTCATGGGTTCCCGCCCAGAAGATCATCGATGCAGCGCGGCTCTATGCGACCAGCCGTCCGGGAGGAATGAAGCTCAGTTCCCAGGGCACCACCCATGATCTGAACGCAGCCAACAATCACCGCGCCATTCTGATGATCCCTGCCATCTGCGGCTACATCGATGTTCCCGGGGGCGTTCAAATACCCACCAACCCCCTGGAAGGCATGGGCGGACCCAATTGGGGCGGAGACCTGCCCCCGGCCTTTACCCTGAGGCAGAAGATGAAAGAGAACAGGGCACACAGGCTGGATCTGAAGGATTTCCCGGCCTGGGCCGAAGAGATGGTACCGGTCCAGACGAGTCGTCTTGTGGAATGGATCAAGGAGGGGAAGGTCAAGGCCTTTTTGGGCTGGGGCTTCAACACCATGATCTGGGCCCAGAGCCATGAATATCAGAAGGCGATAGAGAGCCTGGAGTTTTCCCTTGCTGTGGATTATTTCTATCGACCCTGGACCCACAATTATGTGGATCTCGTTCTGCCGGCGGCCACGAACTTCGAGAGGCGGGCCCCCTTTGCCTTGCAGGGCCGGAAACTCTTCGGTCGCACGGCGATCAAGCCTTTGGGCGAGTGCCGGGAGGATTGGCAGATCGCCATGGAGATCGGGGCGCGTCTGGGCTATCCGAAGGAATGCTTTAACGGGGATGTTGTAGAAGCGTGCAACGAGATCCTGAAGACCTGGAATCTCACGTATGATGATCTGAAAAAGGATCTGGCAAAGGGCGTCCTGGTTCCGCCCAAAGGCCCAAATCAGTTCAAGAAATACGAACTGGGTTTATTGAGACCGGACAAGAAGCCGGGATTCAAAAGGCCTTCCGGCAAGCTCGAGGCCCTGTCGCTGGTCCTTCAAAAGCACGGCAACACGGCCCTCCCGGAATACAAAGAGGGTTTGAAGACTTCTGAACAATACCCTCTGATTCTGATTTCCGGCTCCAGGATTCCCTATATCACCCACAGCAAATGGCGGGAGGATTCACCGTGGCTGTTCGAGCTTCAGAAGGAACCCCTTTTGATGATCCATCCCAAGGATGCGGCCAAGAGGCATATCAAGAGAGGAGACAACCTTCTCCTGAAATCACCCTGGGGCGAGATTCGCGTGAAGGCAAAGCCGACCGTCATGGTCCAGCCCGGCATGGTGGGCATGATGCATGGATGGGCAAAGGCGAATGTGAACGAACTGGTTCCGCGACAATTCGATCCCATTTCCGGCTATGCGTCCTACAAAGAAGTCCCCTGTGAGGCATTGAAAGTCTAAGACTCGGAAAGGAGGTGGAACCGCCATGGCCAGATATGGAATGATTGTTGACCTCAACAAATGTACAGGGTGCATGACCTGTGTCCTGGCCTGTAAACAGGAAAATCTGACCGGACCGGGGGTGTTCTGGAACAAAATTTTGGAGATCGAAAACGAAACCTTTGATTACATCGCCTACGTCTGGCATGCCTGCATGCACTGTGACGATCCGCCGTGTGTGGCTGCATGCTCGAGCAAGGCCATTTCAAAGCGTCCCGACGGCATTGTTTTGATCGATCAACAAAAGTGCAATGGTCAGAGGAAGTGCATCGATGCCTGTCCCTACGGTGTGATATCCATCAATACGGATGAGGGTTATTTCCCGGGGAAAAAGTTGCCCTTCGAGACTTCACCGGAACGCTACCGGGTGCAACTGCCCGGGAAGGCCTCGAAATGCACCCTCTGCGCGCACAGAATCGACAAGGGGCAGGTACCGGTTTGTGTGCAGGCCTGTCAGTCGGAGGCCCTGATCTTCGGGGATCTGGATGATCCGAACAGCGCCATCAGCAAAAAACTCTGGCAGTCGAAACAGTTGCTGGCGGCTAAGGGCGCCAGACCGAAGGTATCCTACATCACGCCCAGAAATTTGTCGAAACAGGTGGACCAGAGGGTCACGGAAAACTCGAATATGGTCCTGCAGCAGTAGAGAAAGCCCGGGTCTTTTCACCGTAGGGGACAAAGCCTGCGTGGCACAGACGAAAAGCGCTTTTGAGATCTTCCGGTTGTTGGACAAATCCAATTGCCGGGAATGCGGTGAAAAGACGTGCCTGGCCTTTGCCGGGGCGGTGTTTACGGGGCAAAGGAAGCTTCGGGAATGCCCGCGGCTGAATCCGGAACGCGTCGATCGTTTTGAGAGAGAAGCAGTTCCTCCGCATGGGGATGGGCAGAATCCCGAGGACCGTCTCGGCAAACTGAAGTCCGAGATGGTTCGTCTCGATTTGGCCGAGGCGGCCGAGCGGGTGGGGGCCCGACTCTCCGGCGGGAAATTGAGCCTCAAGATACTCGGGAAGGACTTCAGTGTGGATGCTGCGGGAAACCTCTCCGCGGAAATCCACATCAATCCGTGGGTGGCGGTTCCGTT